>JAGXLB010000205.1 GCA_018334915.1 Candidatus Bipolaricaulota bacterium | reverse complement strand
GAAGAAGCGGTCTTACTGGCTCAGGGTTATGCTGAGACTCTCCATATCTCCCCAAACAGCAAATATAAAGACGTTTTTAGCGACCTTATGGAAAATGCAAAAGACCTGGGATTAGGTATGTGGGGAACTGAATTCACAAATGAAGGTGATAAAGCACCCTGCACTTGCATGGAAGACCTGAATTGTTCCGACTTCGATATCCAGGGAAAAGCTCAAGAGTGCTTTGAATATTGTAAGAAAGTTACGGGCCAGCGGGATTTTCACGGTCTTGATAGCGACAAGGACGGGAAAGCTTGTGAGTCACTGCCTGAATAGAAAAATTAACTTGGATATTTAGCCTACGATAGAGTTTGGTTTTAATCCAATCTAACCTCTCGATACCCTGTTGATGGGGACTTTGCAAATGCTGTAATATCCTATGATTGAGGAAATAGCAACAGTTTAAGGTCCGCTATTTTGTAAAGGAGCCTAGGTGTAGTGCCCGTTTGGTTATTTCTCCTATTTACTCTACAATGCAAGTGTCCAAGGGGGCGATAAAATGAAAAGATTTTTTTCCATTTTTCTAGCCGTCCTGCTTTGCGTCACCTTAACCACAACCCTTGTTTTGGCACAAGACGCAGATATCTATGTTGATGCAAACGAGGGAAATGACAAAACCGGTGATGGCACTCAGGATGGTCCATATAAAACGATCACAAAAGCTGTCCAAGTGGCCAACAATTCTATGGACCGCAAAAAGATCCATGTTGCAAAAGGTGTTTATAACCTTAATACTGGAGAAAAGTTCCCTTTAACTGTCAAAAACGTAGATCTGGTCGGTAACCCGGATGATTTGGAAGCGGTTAAAATTGCTACACAGATGACATTTAGGAACAGCTTGATAAAGGGGTTGCACTTCTATCGTTCTGTAGAAGTGCAAGACGGTACAGTTATACAAGAAAATGCCTTTTCGGGGATTAATGGAGATGCCATTAACCTCAGAATAGAAGGTTCGAGTAAAATACGAGGAAATTCTTTTAAGGATAATCAGCAAGCAATTGATGGCAACGTTTCAGGATCATTAACCATAACTAAGAACACCCTATTAAACAACTCACGGGGGGCGAGCATAGCGCTCTACAAAGGGGGAGAGGTTGCAATAGCGTCAAATCAAGTAAGAGCAGCTGAAAGAGGCAGGGGGTTTATTATTAGTCTGAGAGGGGGGAAATGTAGGGCAATAGTACAGGGCAACGAAATCACTGCCCGAGTTGGCGTTGGCCTATCCTTCCGCGGGGGTGGTGGAAGAGCATTGATACCAAATAACACCATATCTTCCGACGAAACGGGGATAGAATTGAGACTTAATGATAGTGGCGGGGAAGTAGTACTTGCCAACAACAAAATTTCCGGGCAGAATAGCGTTAGCTTAACGGGCTCTGGCAACGTCAAGGCTGATCTAGGTGGTGGACCCTTGGAAAATTCGGGTAAAAATACTTTTCAGGCTTCCGAATATTGTATCAAATACGAGCTTCCACCGTACAACGGAAAAATTTATGCGAAGAACAACACCTGGAAGGATGCCTACGGCAATACATTCCAGCCACCTACTACACTAGAGGGATCTGCGGACACTGACCACTTCCTTATAGAGGATGAAGGCAATATGATCGTATTTTCGGACTGAGGTGAAAGTGGAGTATAACGAGCTTCGTTGGCTTATAATGATTGAGCAAGTCTACGGTTAGCGGATTTTGATAGTGTGATTTTCACCAAACTAGCCCCTTGATAACCCAGTTAAGAGATTAAGCCTCTTAATGTGCTAAAGTTTCATCAGTACTCTTGCCGTAGAGCCTCGTATCCTTCCATTACCTCGTCCTTTTCTAACGGCGACTGGATTCCCAGGTCAGCAAGCAAGTCTATTACCTCACTTATCGGCTCCTCCAGCTCCTGGCTTAGCCTTGAGAGCGAAAGTTTCCCGTCCTTGTACCGTCTGATCATCATGTATTCCCATCCGTAATCAAGCAATTCCCGGACCGACTGGGACTTGTCTTCTCCTTCTTCTCGTGCCAGTTTCTCTATTCGTTCCAGTTCTCGGTTGTCCAGTCTGAAGCTAGTCGTCTTCATCGGATTCACCTCCGAGTTTCCCTTTTGCGTATTCAATGATCGAGCTGCTATAGCGGCCGTATTTTTCCAGTTGGGCTAGCTTCTCTCTTGCCATCTCTTTGCCCAACTCCTCCCTTTCGTATACCCTGATCAAAAAGTCAATTGCGGTGGTAAATTTCACCCCGAACACCTTACAGGCCTTTATCGCTGCCTTATCGTCGGTGGCAAACAAGAATCCTTCTTCTTTTGCTAACTGTAGGGCGTAAGCCTCTTCTCCTATGGAGAATTCCTCTTTCAAGCGTTCAGCTTCCCCGGTTTCCTCTTCATCGACCTTGAGGATACGGATATTATCTTGTTCGACTAACTGCTCGATTAACCGGGCGTCAGTGGTCACCCCGCGAATACATTCTCCTTTTATCTGTGGCGGGATGCCTATCTCCACCCGGGAAGTTAGATCCCTTAGCAGCCCCACTTTGGCCAGCAGTATCAACGTGGAAGCGTCAAATATAATCATATTGCATTTTAATACCTACGTAATAATATTGTGGTAAGGACTGGTGTGCAAGCGAGAAGATCAAAAAAGAAAAACCATCAATTTAATGGGTGTGTTGTGTGGAAATTTCGTTGGATCGTCTATGTTATATAGGGTTTGTTCCGCAGCTTTTCAGTTACTTGGGGAGATTTTAGCAGAATCGGGCTGTTTTTAACCCTGTGGAAGGTTAAAAGAGGCAGTGAAACCAATTTCGGGTAAAAGTCGTTTCACATGCGGTAAAAGTCAAATTCCGGGCGCCGGGAGAGGCTCTATTTAACCTCATAATTACCTCTGTCCCCGGGCAAGGTGTTAACTTACGGTCTTCATCCCCCCTTATGACCCCTGCCTTTCCCCCTTATTTACTTGACTATAATTTGTGTTTTTAGTAAAGTCCAAGTAAGTGTTTTCGGCTGTAAGTGGGGTAATTTTGTGTTGATTCTTATAAAATGGGTGTATCCTTGCACTGAAGGTTAAAAGCTGCAATAATTGTTATTGTTTATGACATTTGGTCCAGGATGATTAAAGATTAGGAACAATCATTGTTTTTACTTGCGCTTACTTTGAGTAATTTGGCTTAACTGGGGGATAGATGGCTACTCTTTGTGCGGGTGCTTTGATGGAGGTGGTCTTGCTGAATATCAATGTCCTTGCTGAACATCAGTCTAGATTAGATTTGTGGTTGGAGAGGTGAAGTCTTTGGTAAAAGGGAGCTTACGGGCAGTTTTTATTGTGGTGGTAATTTGCGAGAAAGTACAACTCTATAAGGGGGTAAAATAAATGGAAGAAAAGTCGAAGATTTTGGTTATTTCACTGGCGGTTGTCCTTATGGCTTTACCATTTGTGAGTGCAATGGGGGCTGCGGATGATAGTAGCTCGGGTAGCATATTTAGCTTTGGGACGGATGCCAAGGCACTGGCAATGGGTGGATCCTATGTAGCCGTAGCCGACAACTACTCCGCTACCTACTGGAATCCTGCCGGGTTGACGCAGTTTTCCGGCGTTCAGCTGGGTGGAATGCAGCTGAGGCCCTACGGTGTCGGAAACCTTCAACATGCCGCTGGGTCGGTGACGTTTGGTAATTTTGCGGTTGGTGCCAGCTGGGCAAGTTCTGGCGTCGACATGTCAGACCAACTGGGATATCAGGGTACGACTTTAGAGGATTATTCTGACGTGGTGTTCGGGGGTACCTTTGCCTACGGAATAGATTTCGCCAACTTTGGCGCTTCCGTTAAGAGCTATCAGCTGGAAGCTGCAGGAAGCAGTATCGGTTTTGATATGGGTACGCTGATGGAGTTTGGCGGAGTGAGATTGGGTGTTTCCGCTTCGGATGTCGGAGTCAGCTTGGGAGAGAACGCTCAAATGAATGCTACTTACAGGCTCGGAGTCGCGGCGGATCTCATGGATAGAGCGACAGCTTCGGCCGAATTTGACATGCTGGGTAACGGAAGCCAGCTAATTAAAGCCGGGTTCGAAATCCTCCCTGTTCAACAGTTTGCCCTGCGAGGAGGAGTCAAGGTACCTATGGGTGACGAGGGCGGAGGTCCTTCGTTCACCGCCGGTGCCGGGGTAAATCTTGCCGGTCTGACGGTTGACATTGCCTGGCTCCAGAACAGCACGGAATTTTCCGACGTGGGAAGCGACACGCTGGTACTATCGGCCGGGTTTAAGTTCGGCGCCTTTGGCGAATCCGCTTAAGATTATAAGGAGGTATGATTGATGAAATTGACTAAGTACAAGGTTGGTTTATATACAACTGTTCTTCTCGTGGCGCTGGCGTTGA
>JAGXLB010000204.1 GCA_018334915.1 Candidatus Bipolaricaulota bacterium | reverse complement strand
ATGTACTCCCGACCCGAACTAGCCAATGCGCCCTACTCCGGAGTAGTCAGTTAATCATTCTTTACGTGTCGGGAGTGATTCTACCGGACCGGAGTTATCTATCAAAGTCTTAGTGTAGGGGACGGTACAAGATTATTATGCAGCCGCCAACTATCAGAAGAGCTGGAAGCGGACGTCTACTTTGCCCATCCTTATTGGCTTTTTCCAATGATAAATCATTAGAATTTTCTCTTGTTGAAGTCTCCGATTTTTACCGTTCTTTGGATGAGATTTGCGGCTGAAAGCGAGCGCCTGCTTATTCGGTTTTATGTCAAATATCGAAGCAGGTCAAAAGTAGATTTGTGCTCGCATTCACCTATGGGAGGCAGTTATAAAAATGTGGTCGGGGAGACTGGATTTGAACCAGCGGCCCCCTGCTCCCAAAGCAGGTGCGCTACCAGGCTGCGCCACTCCCCGTTGTTCTTGCCCGATAATAGGGCAATGGAAAATATGGGGGTTTCTGAAGACCCCTTAAAGTTCGTCTGCGTGTTTCGACACCTCCAAGTCAATGAAGTGTTAAATAGTAATTATTAGACTATAGGCTGTCAATCGGAGAAGCCTCTTTCATGGCTTTCTTTACATCTTTCCCACTTAGGTGAATATACTTTATTGCAGTCTCCAATGATTTCCAACCATATATCTGCCTTAATTGCGCAGCGTTCATACCGTTCTTGGCTGACAGCGTGGCAGAAGTATGCCGCAGAACGTGAGGAGACACTTTCTCTTTCCCCAGGCCCGCTCTTTTTTGTATTCTGTTGATCCTATCTTGGACATTCCTTTTATTCAATGCTTCACCCCCTCTGTCCAAAAATATATTTTCATCGTATATGTTGTTTAACTCATCTCTCCGCGCAAGCCATTTCCTCAACGCCTTGCACACTTTTGCTCCAAAAGAGACGTTCCTCTCTTTGTTTCCCTTTCCCACCACAGTAAGAAGATGGTTTCCAAAGTTCAAATCGCCGACTCTTATAGAGATCATTTCATTAAGCCTTAGTCCAGATTCAATAAAAAGCAAGAGCATAGTATAATCTCGCTGCCCAGTCCAGTTGCTCTTATTATTTTTGGCAGCCCGCACAAGTTTATGTGTCTGTTCTTCAGTGATGGTTCGGGGGTATTTGTCTGGAGTCTTGGGTTCGTTGATCTCATTAAGAGGATTTGATTCCACATACTCTTCCGAAACTAATAACACGAGTTATAATAAGACAACAAAAGAAGAAACACGCACGGGAGAATTCTGCTTCTTCCTCCACTGACGACCAAGATTCTAAACAATTTAAAACGACAAGAATTCATTGATAAGTTGTTAGACGTTAACGATAATGTCCCGATGCCGAACTTAGTTAGCGTGGACGCTATGATGTACTCCTGGGTCGACGAGATAGGGCGCTTACATGGTGTGGGCAACGGTGAGGGAGAGACCTACAGTTACGAAGAGTTTGATGAGGAAATTAGGTGGGTATTAGAGACGTCCGATTCCTTTTGGCGAAAGCGTGTCCGGGACATCGAGAATTTAGAAAAGAACATCAACACCTCCACTGTCAGCGTATGACAGGTGACGAAGGCTTAGACGTAATCTTAGAGGACTTGCCAGAGGGTTATATAGAAGAGATAAAGAAGATTTGGTCCGAGGTCTCTTGCGTCTGCAAAAATGGTGAGGACGTGAATCATCCAGCGAAAGTTTCTACAATCCTTTCAATTAATGAGGGCTCAACGCGATTCGAGAACTTACAGCGTAGAGCCTAGGACGAGAAATTCGACTCTAAGAAGATAGTGGATGCCATAGAGGATCAAAGCTGGCTTTGACATGACGCCAGCTAGGACGGATTAGCTTGGATTGGATTATAAAAAATGATGAAAACTACGCCAAAGTTATCGAGCATCAATACAGTAGTCAGAATCTGACGGAAGCCGAGATAGAAAACTACGAAGTAGAGCTCGGGTATCGACGAAAGAAGACGATGTATGAAGAAGTCAGCCAGTGCAGAGTTCAGGGGGATAAGTATGGCGTTTAACTATGAATAAAATGTGAGTAAAGCCTCCATTGATCACATCGGTGAGCAACAAAAAATTACTTCGTTCTCTTGCCCTGCTTTGGGGGGTAGGTCCGATTTTGATAATTTTCCCCTGATTTTTTATCATGTATGCAACAAAACCTGTATAGAACTATACATAGTTTGATACTTCTATCTAGGAGGCTGCTAATATGGAATTTATTAGATATCTAGGAAGATGGAGTTGGATGGCACTAATATTTATAAAGGAATATTCGACGACTCTCGTAATAATCACCTTAGTGGTCATGATGTTAGCATCTTTAAATAGAAATTTGAACGCAATTGAGCCTGATTCTCTAACTAACTATTTATATTTAGTGTTAAAAACTCTGTTTCAAGGAATAGTAGCCACTATAGTGTTATCTGTATTTACGTGGTATATGCTTAAGTTTATATTTCAGTTGTCTCTTACACTCGCTCAATAGGGGTTTTGTAGGCCGGGGAGCGGTCAAGTTTTGGTCGTTAACGGTTGTTTTTGCAATAAACCTACAGAACTCGTACGGTTAATTAATCATGAATAAAGAACTGCTTTTAGTCAAGCGAAAAAAGGCCAAAAAGTTACACGATCAGGGTTACTCGATAAACAAAATTGCGGACAAACTGGTCTCCAACTAGTCCTCGGTCAAAAAGTGGATTGAGATGGATGACGCAACTGTTGATAATAGAGGGTGGGAGAAGGGCAACTTACGAGAATACGACCAAGAAGTAAAGGATAGGGTAGTCGAGATAAGGAAAAAGCTCCGTAAAGAACAAAGCTACTTCTTCGGACCTCAGGTAGTACGAGCAAACTACAGGAAACTCTACCCCGATGAAAAGGTACCGACGATCTACTTCATCGCCAAGACTGTAAAATCCACATGAAAATGACCCAATCATTCCGGTCCAAAATGACCCACTTGGAAATATCTAGTAGAATACCCCAGTTGGGCTAGTCAATAAACTAATCTCACCAAGACTGGGGGAGGAGGATATGTTGGACCAAGTGGAAAGAGCATACATTAAGAAGTTGGTCGAAGCTGGAGTTACACAGGAAAAGAGGACGGTTCCGAGTGCATGAACTATCCCCAACGGGCCCTGGACAAGTTAGGCAAGGTAGTAGAAGGAATAGACTTTATCGGTCCCAGATACATTGAAGGCCAATCACAGGGAGTCCATTTTCTGGCGAGAAAATACATCCGCCCCTACCAGTACGGGCTGATGACAAGAATTGAAGGACAGACTACTGATGAAGCCTTAGAGGTGTTAATAGAGGACTGGAAAGACCATCCCCTCCCGGAAGTACTAAGACTGGATAACGATCCCTAATTTGGCCTCTACAGTAGACATGATAGACATATCGGTAGGTTCCTCAAAGTAGTACTTAACCTAGGCATTATACCAATCTATTCCGCCCGCTCCCAGCCATGGAACAACGGCAATACCGAAGGCTACAATTCCGTCTTTGCCAGGAAGTTCTGGGAGAAGTTAAACTTCTCCGACGAAGAGGAGATAGATACCGAAATCAAGAAGTTCAACCTGGAGTACGAAAAGTACAACGACCTAATCGGAAATAACATAGATCCGGAAGAGATAGAAGATGAGACACTACCCGAGGACTTCGAGCTAACTGAGAGCCTCCAAAACGAACTGAGAAATGATCTAGAGGATCCCACCATCTACTGGCTCAGAATAGTCAGAAACGGAACTGAGAAGGCAAAACAGAAAGATATTGGTACCATAGATATACTGGGAGAAGAGATAGAGTTACCAAAGCCTTACGTCAATCAGTTTACCTTAAACAAACTCCAGCTCAAAGATGACAAACTATCGGTAATGGTCGAAAACGATGACGGCAAACTTGAGACGATAAAACAACGGGAACTGGAGGTAGAGAACGTTGACTTTGATGGTTAATTTAACTCTGTACCTTTATGGCATAAACAACCACTACATATTAGCTTTCCTGTCAATTTTTGACCGAGTAGGGTTCCGGACAGTAAATCGAACAAACCGTTCATAAAACGTTCATTAAACGAACGGTTTACGTACAGCGGATCCTTATAAAAGCTGTCACCGAATTGGGATGATCATCTTTTCCGGCTAAATGCAAAGTAAGTAAAAAATGCAATCCAAATGTAATCAAGGAGACGGCAGTTTCCGGGTTGAAAGTACTTGATACAGCTGCAGGTGACTTGAATCCGCCGAACTTGTAATAACATGGAATACGTGATATCATGATATGATGATTCACTCGTTTAGCGATCAAGGCACAGAAGATATCTACGACGGTCGCAATACCAAGAAGGCACGGCGTACGTGTCC
>JAGXLB010000041.1 GCA_018334915.1 Candidatus Bipolaricaulota bacterium | reverse complement strand
AGGCCTGTAGAATACAAGGATAAGGTTCTTAGCTTCTTTGCCAGGCAATTGTAGGGCCACCAATCTCTTCAGCAGAAAGAAACAGTTCCTTCCCACCTAGCTGTTGTCCAGTAGCTTAACGTATCGGACGCGTGATAAACTGACTTGCTGTACATAAGATGCCAGCTTCTTTTGGAGCCGCCCTTATTGGACTGAGAAGTAATGTATCCGTTTCTATAAGGCGGATAAGTTAATCTCCTCGCTAATACTTATACATTCTTCTTAGATGAGGAAGTATTCCTCTCGAATCTGTTAGATTTTCACCAAAATTAGCCGAGGAAGCCCTAGGGCTTGCCCTGGGGAGGAATCGGCTGGTTTTGGTGAAGAAAAAATCTTGAGCCAGGTTCCGGAGCTCATCTGGGTGCTGGTTGAAAGTTTCGAGAAACCAAGTTGGCCTGAACCTTTTAGAGGTCACCAGCTGGGTGAAACAATTAAATTTCTTAAAGGGTAGTTAGTTTATCCTGTATCTCCATCTAAAAGTTGTTCTCAAGTGAGCAAATCGCACGACTTAGGTCAGAAAACAAATTTATTTCAATACTTAATTGAAAGTTATATTTGGTTCTTTGGACCGAAATGACTAGTCTTTGCTGGTAAAGACCTAATCCTGATCTTGGTGGAGAATGGTTCCATTTAAGCTGGCAGTGTAGTGACTGAAGGTCTCTCTCGTTCTCTCCCAGGCTCTTAGAGCAACTTCTGTAGTTGGCGACTTACCAACCGTCCAGCCGAAGATTAGCTTGGATCTGTGGCCAATTACTGGGATCAACCAGGCTTTTACTCTCCCGTTGAAGTTCTAACTCACACCATACTTCCTCCCTTGAACGCTATTTTACTTACAAGAGAGGTGGTGGCTATTGATAATTCGGGTGAGGTTTCGCTGTTTTATCTGATTGCCATTTAGGTCAACAAATAGTATCTTCTCAACGACGGGATTTGATATATCCTCCCGTACTTGGAGCCACTTCTTAAGCAAACTACAGGTCTGGGTATCAAAGAATACCTTTCTATATTTAGCTACCTCAACACTTTCATCTGGTTGATCATTTCTGGTTAAACTTGTACCATCTTTTTAGTTGATAGAGTTCGAAGGTTAAACGATTTCATTTTGACTCTAACCGTAGGATTGAGAAAACGAGAGACTAGGGATTTTCCGGGTTCGTTGTCGAGTGCGGTAGCTTCGAATAGATTACCATGCGCCCGTAGCTCAGTGGATGAGAGCGACGGATTGCGGATCCGTAGGTCGGGGGTTCGAATCCTCCCGGGCGCACCAAAGATATAGAAGATGACTCCAGGTAGGCAGTACTCAAGCCTAGGTAAACTTTTCGACGACCTCGCTGAGAGTGAGGGGGCTACAGTTCACTATGATCACGGGGAAACAATTTACAAGGAAGGTGAACCGGATAATAAGGTCTACCGGATAAAATCCGGAGGAGTATCTCAGTCTCAGAGAATTCCGAATGGTAATTTGCTTACCTATCAAATACTATTGCCTGATGACATTTTTTCCACTTACCACCTGTCATCCAGCGTGGTCAACCAGCCCTGTACAGCCCAATCGCTGGTTGATTCAAAACTTCAGGAAGTTCTCCGGGATTCGTTCAAAGAACAATTATTGGATAATCCGGACCTGGCTCTCCAGGTAATGGATATGATTTCGGACGAACTTCAGTCCAGAGATCGAACCCTCGAAAACCAGATTTCCATGACCGCCAAGGAAAGGATATACTCTATTTTAAACAAACTCGCGCCGCTAGGCGAAAAGAAGGGTGACCGGCGAATTATTAGGTTTTTAACCCGAAAGGAATTGGCCGAAATGGCGGGAATGACTGAAGAGACGGTTACGAGAAGTCTTGGGAAACTTGAGAAAGAGGGACTATTAAAGAAGAATCGGGGCGAAGTAGTTTTACTTTCATAATAACTTGTTTTTATTCTTAAAATTTAATTAAATTTTAAATCGTATTGATCTATGCTATGACCTATCCGGTGGGCGGGATCTGCGATATCAATCGTGGTCTTGCAAATGCGCGACTAACTTTTCCGGTTTTAAATGTCACCAAGGTCGAAATTCCTGATAGGTTCGAGGTCCTGGAGGGGAACTGGGGGTGACCATCCAGATAATATTAAAAATCCATTCGAACTACATGAACTATCGCAGTAACAGGTTATGACAAAAAAGGAGGACTTGCCCAAATTAGTTGAGGTATCCTTCAAAAACTTAAACGTTGAGGAGAATTACCCCGGCTCAGCCGGGAAAGCTTAGTAGGGCTTTGCAGAGGTAGTTTGATTTTTTGAGTGAAAGTAGAAAAATTCCTAACCATTGATGCCGGCAAACTCTATCCTGTGCCCGGTAGAATTAAACAGTCGACGAGGGGGTAAAAAATGAGAAAAGATTCTGAAGATTCTTTTTCCGAACTGAATGAAAAGCTTGAAGAATCAGAGGCTGAATTCATAGATTTCAAGGTTGTCGATCCAGTTGGCAAGTGGCGTCATATCACCATTCCGAAATCCAACTTTACCAGGGAATTTCTATCTCGGGGGGTTGGGTTCGATGGTTCGTCTTACGGATACAGTTCTGTCGAGGACAGCGACATGCTCATGGTACCTGACCTGAATACCGCCAAATTTGAACCCACCAAGGAGGGAGAAGTCCTTAGCTTAATCGGTGATTTATATCGAATCGACGAAGACGGTAAGAAACGAAGATTTCCTCAAGACCCAAGGAGTACGATGGTCAGAGCGAGGGACTATTTAAGAGATACCGGAATTGCTGACGAATTTTTCATTAGTCCTGAATTCGAGTTCTACCTGTTTAACGACGCCCGGTTCTCATACGGAACTACTAGTGGGGAGTTCAAGGTGGATTCAGTCGAATTAGCTAACCGAAGCAAAAGCAAGTCCGCCGAAGAATCCTTTCATCCCTTGCCTCAAACGGAGGGATACCATGCTCCTCGCCCATGTGACGACGGGATGGACATGAGAAACTGTATAGTCTCTTTTTTAGAAAAGGAGGGTGTTCCAGTAAAGTATCACCATCACGAAGTCGGCGGATCTGGCCAATCGGAGATAGAAGTGGGATTTGACGACCTCCTGACCACCGGCGACAACACGCTTTACATAAAACATATAGTCCGAATAATGGCGAAGCTTTCGGGCATGTCGGCCACTTTTATGCCCAAGCCGGTAAACGAATTTCCCGGAAATGGAATGCATATTCACCAGTACATGGTGAAGGACGGAGAAAACCTGTTTTCAGGTCAGGAGTATGGAGGGTTGAGCGAACTGGCGTTGTATTTCATCGGTGGTTTACTCGAACACGGTAAGAGTCTTATGGGGTTCACAAATCCGTCTACAAACTCCTATAAAAGGCTAATACCGGGCCACGAGGCTCCAGTGGATCTGGTCTTCGCCAAGTCGAATAGAAGTTCTGCGGTAAGAATTCCGGGATACGTCCAATCCGTAGACAAGAGGCGGGTCGAACTCAGAACACTTGACGCCACCTGCAACCCCTATCTCGCGTACTCGGCTATTCTTATGGCCGGTTTGGACGGGATAAAAAAGGAATTAGATCCGCGGGACCTGGGATACGGGCCGATAGAGAAAAATATTTACAACTTGCCGGAGGAAGAGAAAAAGAGAATTAAGCACGCACCGGGATCATTAAGCTCGGCCCTGAATGCTCTGGAAGAAGATCATGATTACCTGCTCAGGGGAAGCGTGTTTGGGAAGTCTCAGGTAAACAATTGGCTGAGGATCAAGCGGAAGGAGGAAAGTCTGTTCAATGATAAGCCCCACCCGTTTGAATTCACGCTTTACTACGAACTATAACACCAAAGTATAGCTGGGTAATTTTGAACTAAGGGCAATTGATCGGGGATAAATTTTAACTACCGAGCATCACGAGGTCATAATCCCGCCATAACTGCGGGACATTCTTTATTTTACCCGTTTAACAGACATTTGAGCTCGCAGGTTTATATCTAGACCTTCGCCCGGACCCAAACAAGGATATTCCACCACTGGGACGGGAATATTTGACAAATAGACAAAAGTATCCATAATGTAGATTATGATAGGGGCTACCAAGGTTGACTTTCTAGAAAAGATAACGCGATTTTTGCTCTAAATGAACCAGGCTGATTTTCTTTTTCCTCAAAAAGAAGTTTGCAAGAGGTCGAGGAAAAACAGCTCTATAGAAAATCGGTCCATTGTGTAGCTATCTAAGGGGTGGAGGCAAATGACAAGATTTAGCAAAATCGTCCTTTTCGGTTCAGTTCTTATCCTAATAGGGGGCTTGTTGTACCTGGGTTTTAGCTTCAACGGCAGGCTGGCTAACTTAAACGACAGAACCAGGGACATTGAAGAAGAGGTTGGAGAAGTTGAATCCAAAAACAGCACTCAGGACGAATCCATAAAAAACTTAAAACAATCGAACCAGAAGGTAGTTGATAGGTTTGGCGGTTTCGGAGGATCACTGGACGAATTAGACGCTCAAATAGAAAAACTTAGAACTGATATGACCAATCGTATGAATAATCTTGAGACCAAGAACGATAAGCTGGAAAAGCGCATGAAGGGTCTGGATACCGAACTCCAATCGTCCAGAGAAGAAATCAGTGCCCTGAAGGATGACTATTCGACTATGAAAGGAGTTACTTCAGACCTATCGGAAGAGGTAAAATCCCTGCAGGAGTATGTCGAATCAGAGTTATCCCTGTTAAGCACAAACGACCAGGCGATCCAGTCCAGGATAGACTCCCTTAAAGAAGATCTGCTTGGCAAAATAAGCGGACTCGAAAAGAGATCGACCGACCTTACCGGTAGTCTAGACAAGCAGGGAGCCAAACTTGAGAAACTTACAAATCGAGTCTCGGAATTGGAGAAGTCGGACAATCAGCTCGGATCAAGCCTCGAGGAAATAAAAAACAAATACGGAAAGATAAAAAATAGTCAGAAAGACATCCTTAGTCAGGTTAGCACGATATCGAAAGACCTGAACTCACTGTCAGAAGATTTACGAGAGAAAATCAAGTCAGTGATAGCGGCTTCCAGAGAAGGTGACGAAAGCTTACAAACGAAGATAGAGAATATTCAGGGAGAGAATAACAAG
This sequence comes from Candidatus Bipolaricaulota bacterium, assembly GCA_018334915.1. Taxonomy (GTDB): domain Bacteria; phylum Bipolaricaulota; class Bipolaricaulia; order M55B111; family M55B111; genus JAGXLP01. The sequence continues at coordinate 11,526 of JAGXLB010000041.1, read as the reverse complement.
TTAAGCACCCGGCTTAGCTCTATGGAAGATAAATTTGCCGGTGAGCTGGACGACCTCAGGGCCAAAAACGAAGGCCTGAGGGAAAGAGTTGAAAAACTGGAAAGTGAACTATCCGCACTCTCCACCAGTCACGAACAATTCACCAAGAAAATTGAAGAAGAGATAGGTAAACTACAAAATCGTGACGAAACTTTTTCGGCCAAAATTAGAAATATTGATGGCAGGCTCAAGAACGATCTCGCTCAACTCAACAAAGTGGACGAAGACTTAAGGAAAAAGTTGACTGAATTCATCAATAAGACAGATTCATCGTTTAATAATATCACGGAAAAGGTAAATGGAATTGAGGACCGAACAAATTCACTGGCTGAAAAGATAGCTAAAACCAACCAGGAAGTACAGAATGAGATAAAAAGAGCAATGGAAAAAGAGACCGCCCTGGAAGATAAGTTGAAAAAGTTCGAGGGAAAACTCGACCGGAAAATTTCCACCTTAAAAGAACGAGACGGGTCAATGGAAGGAAGATTATCCTCTATCGAGTCCAGCCAGGCTCAGCTCAACGAAAATTTAGCCAGCTTAACCGAAAAACAAAAAAGCCTGAGACAGGATCTATCAAACTTAAGAAGTAACCTTGAAGAGGAGATAGATTTACTGAAGCAAGCAAGAGATGACCTCACCAGTCAGATTAACGAGTTTCACTCCACCCTGGACCAGAGAATCGATAACCTGAAAGATGAAGTAATAACTCTTGACGAAGAAATGGTCAGCAAAAAATGGGCTATCCAGCAAATTAAAGAAAGGACAGAGGAAGAAGTTTCGTCTCTTACTTTATCTTTAAACGAAAAGATCCAATCGCTTAAGGCATCCATGAATGATTTTAAGCTACTCAAACACAGCCTTTATTCCCGGTAGAGGGCTATAGAAAGTTTGGAGTTAACGGTTTAGTTTTCCGTATCTTAGTTCGTTAGAAATAAGTTCAAGTACCTAGGCTAGTTCTTCTCCGTATCATTATCGAGCGATCGTCGAAATCCTTCCTGCATCAGCGGGCTATGGATTACTTCGGTTGCCTTGTCAGATTCGCACCAGTTCAGTTGCTTGATTTCGTGTTTTGGTTGCAAGCCCCTGATATCGCCGGGAAACTCAGCGGAAAAATAGAATATTACCCACTGATAACTGTTTTTAGAACCGATTGCACTGTATACATTTAACAATTCAACTGTTTCTGGCTTTACCCCAACTTCTTCTTCTACTTCCCTTCGAACTGCTTCCTCGGGGGTTTCCCCGTAAACAAGGAAACCTCCGGGCAGGGTCCAGTGATCTTTGTTATATCCTCTTGAAGGTTTGACCAGTAACACCTGGTTGGAATCAAAAATGACTGCCTCTACGACGATACGGGGAAGCGAGAAATTTACCGCTTTTCTGACAATCGGATCTACGTCAGCCAGTAGCGGAACGTCTTCTTTGTTTAACCAGCGCTGGGGGTGGTAGGAGAGTACGGGCTCGGAATAAATAATCTCTTCCGATTCTATTTCCATTTTGGCTTTTGGCTGGATTTCGAAAGGTATTTCTTCCTTAGAACAGGGGAAACTCAGGACTTCTCTCGATTCAATCAGATAAATTTTACCGTCGGTTTCAACGTAATACTGCGTCATATTATTGAAAAGTGTAAAGTAGCGTCTTGATTGATACAACTGGCTGTTTCTTCCATCGCCAACAATTTAAGGTATTCATCATCGGAGGCTTTAACCTGGTTCTTTGAGGTTGTTACTTTAAAGAAATCAGTTCCCACTATCAGCCTTCAAAAAGTCTTTTCTCCAATACTTAGTTCTTGGCTTCCCACTACAAGGAAACTATGAGATATAGTACCTCAAGTAATCCGATCATACGAGATTACAAAGGTACTGACGCTGCAATGCCCAGCTTGTTTCATTTCTCGCTATGAATAAACTTTATTTATACCGAGGTGGCTAAAAGTGGAAATAAAAAAAGTCAAGAAACGAGATGGTTCCATTGTCGATTTTGATCAAACCAAGATAAGGGACGCAATTTTAAGAGCAGCTCAGGCTGCCGGGTCCTCAGCTGACGACCAAGCAGACCAACTGGCAGAAAAGGTAACCGAAGACCTGGAGGAAATATACGGCGGGGTCGAGTTCGGAGAAGAAGAATTCCCGGAGGTAGAAGACATCCAGGATACGGTTGAAAAAGTTTTAATAGAAGAAGGTCACTATTCAACTGCTAAAACCTACATACTCTACCGACAGGAGCACAGAAAGAAAAGACGAGAAAAAGAAAAACTTCTTAACCGGGCTAAGATAGGAAGTATAGGAAAGAAATTTAGCTTGAAGGCACTTCGAGTCCTGGCGTCTCGGTATCTCCTCAGAGATGGTGAAGGAAAGATAGTAGAATCCCCAAAAGAACTCTTCGAAAGAGTCGCAACAAATGTAACTATTCCCGATTTGATGAGGGATGAACGGGTATTTGACCCTCAGGGTGAAGCTTCAATAGAGGGCGAACTCACCGAAAAGTATCTTTCCTCTTTTAGGGATTACGGAAATCGTTACAATTTCGCCGAACACCGAATCAATCAATGGACGTTCAAATCCATGGCGGAACTTTTTTCGAACCTCGCCAAAGAAGGTCACATGAAAGTTGATTTTTCAAAATTTCTAGACTTGCTGGATAATGGTTACTTCGACAAATACCATCAGGACTGGCAAACCTATTTCGACATGATGGTGAGCCAGAAATTTCTTCCCAATAGTCCTACTTTAATGAACTCAGGTACAAGGCTCGGACAGTTAAGCGCCTGCTTCGTGCTTCCCATGGAGGATGATATGGGAAGGATCATGGATGCCTCAAAAGACGCAGCCCTAATATTTCAGAGTGGAGGAGGTGTGGGGATAAACTATTCGAGTTTGAGGCCCGAAGGGGACATCGTTGCCTCTACTTCGGGTGTTGCCTCCGGCCCAATATCCTTTATGAGAATAATTGATACGGTAACTGACGTGGTTAAGCAGGGGGGAAAGAGGCGAGGGGCCAACATGGGCATCCTAAATATAGATCATCCCGATATAAAGGAATTTATCAACGTAAAACAGAAAGAAGGTAAACTGGAAAACTTCAATATCTCCGTGGGGACTGTCGAAAGTTTCTGGGAATCGCTCAAAAGCGAGGACAAATCGAAGTTCGAATTGGTAAATCCTCGAACGGAACAGGTAGTCTCCCGTGAGAACCCAAAAGCCTTGCTAGAACTAATTGCCCACTCGGCTTGGGAATCGGCGGACCCGGGCATGATTTTCTTTGACAGGATAAACGAATATAACGTACTTGAGCCGGCAAAAGGCAAGATAAGAGGTACTAATCCCTGTGGCGAGCAACCACTTTACGAATACGAATCCTGTAACTTGGGCTCGATCAATCTTCACAATTTACTCGGTGAAGACGGGTTTGATTGGGACGAATACGAGGAAACGATCCGCAATGCAACGCGCTTTCTGGACAACGTTCTGGATATGAATAACTTCCCTCTTGAAAAGATCGAACAGGCAACTAAAGCCACCAGAAAGATCGGACTGGGTGTAATGGGATTATCCGATCTACTTTACGATACCTCAACTCCTTACAATTCCGAAAAGGGTTACAAAAAGATGGAAAAACTCGCCGAGTCTCTATCCTATTATTCCATGGACGAATCCGTGGAACTTGCCAAGGAGAGGGGTTCATTTCCGCTATACGAAGATTCAGCTTATCCGGAGGGTGAAGTTCCAATTGCCGGCTACTACGAAAGGGATACCCACCAGAAAGACTGGAACGGATTGATTGAATCCATTCAGCAGCACGGGATTCGAAACGGAATGACGACGACAATCGCTCCCACCGGCAGTATATCAATGATTGCAGACACATCCCATGGAATAGAACCGGAATTCTCCCTGGCTTACGAAAAGAACGTGACCGCAGGTGATTTCTACTACGCAAACGGTGTATTTGAGGAACGCTTGAAGAAAAGGGGGCTTTACAGCGAAGAATTGCTTCAGAAGATAAACGAGAACTACGGAAGTCTGGCCGGTCTGGAGGAAATACCGGATGACTTGAAGGAAGTATTTGTTACCGCTCTTGACATTCACTACACAGACCACCTCACAGCTCAAGCCTCCTGGCAGGACTGGGTTACGGCATCGATTTCCAAGACGATAAACATGCCCAGCAGCGCCACCCCTGATGATATTCTGAATTCCTTCATGCTTGCCCAAAAACTTGGCCTGAAGGGACTCACCGTGTATAGAGACGGGTCGAAATCTCGCCAGGTGCTAAATATGGACGGGGAAAATGCCAGGGAAAGAAACCTGGAACCCAGCAACTACGTTAAAAATTACCTGGAGGAAGAGTTTGCCAGCTCTCCTGATGGGGAAGATTATTTGGAAACGCAGAATTTGCAGGAATCTTTGCGAAAAGACAAACCCAAGAACAAGGATCTCCTTGAGGACGACACACACCCCCTTAATCAGATTGAGGAACTGGACGAATGCCCGGAATGTGGAGGGAAAGTAATCCACGAGGGTGGTTGCAATAAGTGTGTCGAATGTGGATGGAGCACTTGCTCTATCAGTTAACTTAAAATTGAAGGAGGGGCAACGTCCTCAGAGGGAATTGCTCCTCCTTGTAATTTCTAAAACAGTCGCCATTTTATCCCGAACTATTGAGAGGCAACCAGATCACAAAGATCGTCGAAAATGTAGGTCGGCTCTATGTCACTATCTTCAAGGCTTTTTTTGGTTTCTACTCCCGTCATAACAAGAGCGGAATCCATCTCTGCCCTTTCGGCCATTAATATATCCGTTTCCAACCTATCGCCTATTACGAGACAATCTTCGGGTTTATCCGTGCCCGCGACCTCCATGGCTATTTTCGCAGCTATACTCGATGGTTTCCCGACAATCCTTTTCGGCTCGAACCCCATTCCCTTTATCGCGCCCACTGACGCACCGGCACCGGGAGACTCTCCCTCGGGGGTAGGAAATGTTTTGTCGGCATTGGTCCCATAAAATTCCGCGCCGGAAAGCAACCCAGTTAGGGCACAGTCGAGCTTTTTATAACTAATGTTTCTATCCATGCCAACCGCAATTATCTCCGCCTCCTCCGGCTGAACAACCTTGTGGCCCATCAGCTCCAGTTCTTTGTCCAGCCCCTCCTCTCCAACCACGAAAGCTTTCGTGGTTCCTTTAAGCTCCCGTAAATACCTGGCCAGGACGAACGCACTATTAATTATTGAACTGGGAGGTAGATCTATGCCCATGTTGGCCAGATTGGCCGCAAACTTCTCCCGGGTTCGGGTAGAATTGTTCGACAGTATAAATACATCCCCGAAATTACCAAGTTCTACCAGCGCTTGCGGCGCATCCGGAATCAACTGGCTCGACATAACGACTACTCCGTCCATATCAACGAAAATGGCTTCATAATTATTCAAGTTAAATTCGGACATCTGAAGAAAAAAGAACCCCCTCTGTACTCTTTATCAGATAAAGTCCACAATGACTTTAACTATCATTCCCATTCCTATTGCGACTTTAACTATCGAACCGAATATCTTACCAAAAAGGACGCCCACTCCGCTTCTCGTTGCCTGCAGAAGATCGTTTCCAAGGATAAATTCCATAATAAAGGCTCCGGCAAAAGCACCGAGGAATGCACCAACCAGGTTACCGATAACAGGCAGCGGCAGGCCCAGAATTGAGCCCACAATCGCCCCAATAAAGGAACCTATCAGGCTGTATTTATTTGCACCGTACTTTTTCCCGCTTGCGACACTAAATAAATAATCACCCAGTTCGCCTAAGATTGCGAGTCCCAGAAAGATAAAGAAAAGAGATATACTAACTACGTCCCATCCTGTCATCAAGCCCGTTAAACCGGAAGCAGAGACTATTATAAAAGTACCCGGTATACCAACGGGTATTACCAATAAACCGACCAGAGATAGTACTAAAAATATTACTATTGCTAAAATATCCATGCTTTTCTCCGCCGATAAGAATAGAACTGGTCACCATCCGTTTCCTGGCCCGGAAGGTTGAAAACCCTTAACTGAGCTTAAATAACAATAATTAGGTAGAATGTAAGCGATAAAAATCCGTTTTTCAAAATACTTTTCACAGGTAAAAAAGAGTCCCAACGATAATAAGGTTGAAACCTCTAATTAGAAAGGTTTAAAATGAATAAGTGTTTTCCCTCAGTACAGTCAAAGAACAAAAACTTGTAAGAATAAGCGGGACGGTTCGAAGTAATTAATTCAACCTCTTTCCGATAATAGATACACGAGAATATGCCGTAATTGTCAAACAAATGGACTAGCCAATGAAAGAACCCGAGGCATCAAAGAGTTTAAGGTTCACGCTTCTATCCCTTTCCTTCTTTGGAGTTTCTTTAACCTTTACGATATTCCCCCTTCTCATTCTTCCAATTGAGGAAAGTCTAAATATTTCCCACAGCCTTGCAGGGTTAATCTACACTATCATGTTCATTGCAAGTGCGGTTGGTCGTTTCACGGAAAGCTTCGGGGCAGATCAAATTGGTAGGGATGTTTTCATCTACTACCCCGGTTATCTGATAGTAGCCGGGGCAACGATCTTTGCCCTTTCTCCTACCTACTGGCTTCTCGTTTTAGGTGCTCTTCTCATGGGTTTAGGCAATGGTCTATTCATACCCGCTGGTTTTGCCGCCGTCTCCGAGCTATTCCCAAATGAGCGAGGTAAGTTTATCGGTCTTTACGACTCAATATTCCCCTTATCTGCACTTGGAGCCTATGCCGTAACAAGTATAGGAACGTTATTGGGAAGCTGGAGGTTTGCCGTAGGTCTCCTCGGAATATACTTATTTTTTATAACTATGGGGCTATATTTAATTCAAGGACCGCCGGCACGAAATGATGAAGGTTCCAGCGTTGAAAGTTTCTCTCTGACTGATCAGGTCAAGGAAGCTATAAAAAAAGCCAAAAATTCCCCTGTATTTCTCAAAATGGTAACTCTCATAATTCCTGTAAGTATTTTCGCCAAGGGTGTAGTAAATTTTATTCCTGCTTATTTGATCCAGGCCAGAGGATTAAGCCAGGGTTTAGCGAACTTATTATATATAGTTTTTATGGGGCTGATTATTCCTGGCAAAATGATTTCGGGTCGAGCGCTGGACCGTAAAGGAGCTCGCTGGACCTTTTTATTCGTTATTGGATTTATTCTAGCGGGGTTCACTTTGTTTTCGCAAATCCCAGGTCTCTGGGCAATTGGCGTAGGTATTTTTCTCGTAGCCCCGGGCCGGGGAGGGATATATACTACTATGCATTCACACCTTCTGGATAAATTACCGAAGACAAGCGTGAACCTCCTTTACGGACTTTTTATGGTAAGTCTGAGCGTTTTTGGTTCGATTGGGCCAGGGCTTGTGGGAATTTTAATAGATAATATCGGGTTCAGGTTGAGCTTTGCGGTTTTGCTGTTCGTTGTATTGTTTACCTTACCCCTGGTTCTTTCAATAGATAAGAAAGAAGAATCCCCTACCTAAAAATCCTTATGATAGAGCTAAGATAAACCTTGGGCTCAGTTACTCGGATAAAAGTCAGATAGTGTAGCATTTTATGTATAAAAATCGCTTTGGAAACCCATATTTTTTACACAGTTGTTTCTACGCTATCAAAAGTCAAAAGTTTTGCAGTAATTTTGCCATAAGCTGGATCTAATATTGCCCTAACAAGTGCCCTGGCAATTATTTGTATTTTCAGAATACAGTATACAAAATACCTATCGAGAGTAGGCTCACCGTGGAAAAGACGATAAGTACCACAAGCAGGGGCTTGAACCCTGTTCGAGCCATGTCGGCAAAATCGATGTCGTAACCAAGACCGACAAAAGCCATCATAAACAACCAGCTATAGGCGTTCTTCATGTAACCGATCTGGGCTTCGGATAATATCCCCACGTTTGCTAAAGCCATCGTCATGAGGAAACCCAGGACGAATTTAGGGAACTTATCCCAGAGATAACTCGCTTTATTTTCTATACCCTCAGTCATCCCCCGACGAGCATAATACAGGGTAAACATAAGTGCCCAGACCCCGATAAAGACGTTTCGCGCCATCTTGGTCATCGTGGTTAACTGTCCTGCCTGGTCAGAGTGGATAAATCCGATGGCTACGGTAGTGCCCGTACTGGGAGATGTTATACCCGCCCACGGTCCAAACACGTCAGCCGGAATAGAAAAAGCAGCTCCAATAGCTGGCCAGAGGAAAACCGTCGTTACATCAAAAACCAGAACCGCGGCTATCGCGTAGGCAATATGTTTCTTCTTCGCTTCGATACCACCACCAGTAGCGATAACTGCCGAAACCCCACAAACGGATACTCCGGATGCAAGCACGCTTCCAAACTTTTGGTCCAGGCCAAATTTCGCGGCAAGATACTGGGTAAGCGTCAACCCGATGAGAAGAAATAATATAACTATACCAAGAAGAATAGGGCCCACCCGAACAAGATCGCTTAATAAAATCCTCGCGCCAAGCACCACTATTCCCGTCTCCAACCATACTTTATGGGTATCGTAAATTCCTTTTTCAATAATATCAGGTAGACCGGTGGTATTTGCTATTAGCATTCCTATACCGATACAAATCAACAAATAGCTTATATAAGGAATTTTGGCACCCAGGTACCAACTAAATAGACCAACTGCAAAAAGAAAAACCGTTCCAGGCACTAACCACAAAGCTTTCTTACTCCAAGTTGAGATATTCTTCATCTATTAACTCCTTTCTTAAAATCGAAGTAGTAACCGGGCTTACAGAGAAGGTATTTTTAAGCCAAGTTTTATCAACAATAAAATGAGTCCACCAAATAGAAGGGGGATCCATTCCCTGAGCGTTAAGCCAAAGTATTTCTTTGGATTCATTAATTTACCTCCACTTTTGAAAATATTTCCTGTACTTTAAAGCGCCAACTTATACTATACGGGCCCGTTTTTAACGGGTTTCTTTGACTCCTGCAGAAAGAACGAGAGGGGAAGCGTGAGAAACATGACCAAACCTGCTATCAAGAAAACCACTTGAAGTCCGGCAAGGCTTGCAACAACTCCGCCAATAATTGGTCCTATAGTCCTACTTACTGCACTCGTGCTCTCTAAAGAACCCAGGTAAGTAGCCCCTTTATTTTCCGGAGCAAGTTCTCTCATGTAGGTTATAGACGTCGGATTGAAAAGCCCAACCGTCACACCCAGAACAGCTGAGGCTGCCAGTGCTCCAGATCGAGTGGGAAAGGTGAGATAAATTAAAGGCCCAAAGGAAGACAGGCTGGCAATAATTAAAAACGGTTTTCTCCCCCACCTATCAGCCAGGGGGCCACAAAAAGCTATAGTTAACGCAATGAGCATCCTTCGAGCGCCCTCAATCGTTCCTACTCCCCCTTCGGACAAACTCACTATATTAGCCAGATAAACTGGAATAAATATCAGAAATATTTGAAAAGCTGTTCTCCTTATGAAGGTTATTAAAGAAAACAGCGACGGTGGGTCAGTTTTCCAGCGGGAAGCTGAAAAAGGAGAAGGACCTCCCTCTTCTCCAGCAAAGCTGGAAAAAATTGACGTATTTGCAAAAAATAACGAAATTCTTTTCAAAGAACTATTTCGGGTAAGCTTAAATATATTTTCAAATGTAGAAGTCAAACTAATCGACCTATAGGCAATTACCCAAAGTCCAATACCAGTGGCTATTAGGATTATACCCGCTATAGGGAAAACAAATTCATAGTGAAAGTGTTCTAAAGAAAAACCTACTGCAAGGGGACCTAAAGAGGCAGCTCCGAACACAGAGATTTTAAATATACTCACAGCGCTATTTTTGTTAGATTTTTTACCCGAACTAGAAGCCAAAGTTTGCGTAAGAGGCCTTATAGGTGATTCCAATATACCCTGAATAAATCTTAAACCTAGCACTAAATATACTCCAGACTCACCGGCTATAGGATAAAAGAAATATATAAACCCGGAAAGAATAAGAGAAAAAAGAATAAAAAACTCATGGCTTTCTAGCAGATCAGAGATCGACCCAATCGCCGCATTCAGAAACAATTGTGGGGCAAAATAAACCGCCATTAATAAGGCAATTGAGCTTAATTGAGTTCCAGTTTTGTTCAAATAAAGAACAAGAGCGATAAAAATAACGCCTTTGGATAGAAATGTCTGGATTGACCTGGCAATAATTGCGGTTTTCAGCGAGGAGCTTTTATTTACAAAGTTATATAATTTTTTTAATCGGTCTAAAATGCTCATCGAAATTGGGAATACAAATATTTATTACAAGAAAGATGAGTTAATAGGGTTCAAGCTTCCTATAATATGTGATTTGAATTCTGAGCCGTAGATTTATCAGTTATTACCTTATAATTTTTATGGTCGGTTAAAAAAGTCACGGGATAATCTTCTCCTGGACTTCCCAGCACTGCTAGTCTCAGTACGGTGTTAGCCCAATCTTTATTTGTAATATCGTTTCTACAGTATAGTCTTACTCTCTCTGAATTAAGAACCTGCTTCATTCCAATAGTTAGGGCTTTATTCGGAAAATTAACCAGATTTCCACCAACATTGGCTCGTATGGCATTAATTGTTACAGTGTATTCATTTAGGTAAACTAATCTTGGGTCAGTGTTTTGGACTTTTGGTTCAGGCTCATTGAAAGCTACGTGACCGTGTATGCCTATACCTCCGTAGCAGGTGTCGATACCTCCTAAATCTTCTATCATATTAGGTATATCGTGAAGGTTATCTACTGCAGGAAAAAACTTGATCTTCAGGAATTTTGTATTCTTCTTCAAGTTTATCAAAGAAAATTTCCTCCACTTCTCCCCTAAAACTTAAGGGATGCTCCTTCGGTAGAGGAAATCCACTTTCATTGCAATATTCATCCATAAAGAAAAAGTGGCAATCCTGGAGCTCAATCCCTTTTTCATTAATAATTTTAGCTAGTATCGGATACTGTCCAGTAGGCCCTACCGGCAAAATGAGTTTCGTCTTTTGGTCTGTTTTGTTGTTACTCTCTATTTCTTTAGCGACAGAATTGGCAAAATGGCGATATAACTCTTCCAAACTAACCATTACTTCAAGACTCCCATCACTTCTCTCAGCTAATTCTTTCTTGGAAAGGCTTAATAACTTTTTTACCTCCGTGGACCTGGTTTCGCTAGAAATCCCTGTTTCCATAAGACAATCTCCTCCTGTAAAGTTATCTCACCTACCTAACACTGGTTTTTAGCTTTACAAAAAACCGCCGTATCGCTCTGGGGATCTCCAGTAAAACAATTGGGGTAAATTTTGATCCTGCTTTGAGCATCACGTACTGTGGACAAATTTCGAGGCCAGCAAAAAACAGAGGAAACCCGAAACCTCACATACCAACAGCAGCCTACTTTATATAGAAATTTGTTGGTTCTAATGTTGTTGCTGAATTAAAATTATTCCCGTCAGAGCTTTACTCCTAAACATATTCTC
>JAGXLB010000203.1 GCA_018334915.1 Candidatus Bipolaricaulota bacterium | reverse complement strand
AGGCTAGATGGGATAATCTTAAAGTCTACAAGAAGCCATTAAAAAAGAATAATCACGGCACCTGATGTAAGGAGGCGTCATGAGTGAAGATAAGTGTAGTCGAAGAGACTTCCTCAAGGCCACATTAACTGGCTCTTCGGCGCTGGCTGCACCAACGATAATCAACTATCTCGGCCAATCCTCACCTTCTTCCGATAAAGAATTTCTCGAAATTCGTGATGGTAATTTCTATATGGGTGGGGAGGAGTACGTGATAAAGGGGGCCAACTATATAACCCGTGACCATCCTTGGAGAATGTTCGATGAGTATGACCCGGAGCAAATCGATAAGGAACTGGAAATGGCAAGTCAGTTAGGCATCAATACGGTCAGAGCGCCAATCAGACTTATAAGGGCCATAGGACATGTCGAACCCTATTCAGAACCGATTGAACATAACGAACCTGAAGAAGATTTTTTTGATAATTTTGAGGATTTTTTAGGTCTAGCTGATAGACACAATATTAAAGTGATGCCTATAGCTATTGGTATGGAATATCATGAATACTATAATCCCAAACGTCATCATTTGAGTGAAGAATATCTGGAAAAATGGCTACCCGAATTTAAGGATGATGAACGTATTCTAGCTTGGGATGTAAAAAACGAGCCCGACATAAAAGAAGAGGAACTTAGAGAAGCGGGTACAGCCGATAGACAGAAAGTGGTAGAATACACGAATAAGATGGCAGAGAAGATTCAATCTCTGGACCCCAATCATCCAGTTACTATAGGACTCAGCGATACTCATGGGGAAAGTCCAGCAATAGAAAACTTAATTAATGAACTACCGAAATACATAGATCATGAAGACTTCTATTCTTTCCACTGTTATAAACCAGCAAAGTATCTGGACTCCATACTAAAGAAAATCAAAAGACAAACAGCTAAACCCGTGGTCCTTCAAGAATTTGGATGGCCTTCACAGGGTAAAGATACAAACGGGGGAGTTTATCAGAGAAAAAGGTATCAGAGGACGCTTGAATTTGTACAAAGAAAGGGTATAAATGGAGCTATGTTTTGGGAGTTCAATGATCATCCGAATGAGGCGATAGAAGATTCAGAACCAGAGTGGCTCTATCATATGGGTGTATTCCGAACCGACTACTCCAAGAAACCTGCTGCTCATGTAGTCGAACAATATTATAACTGGATATTCTAGGGACATTTTCAATCTCTTAACCTATAAGGGTGGTAATTTATGCCCAACAAGATTTGTAAACCAATATGTTCTTTAGCTATTGCTGTGCTTATGATCTTCTTTATTACCCAAGTAAATATGGCCAAGGCACCCAAGCAAAAACCTCAGGATATGGCAATAATGGACATTCAAAGTAAAGACTATGGCACTCAGTTGTTAGCAATTAGTTTACAAGGTATTGTAAACAGAAAGGCTGAAGAAGAATCCATCTACTTGGTTACTCAAGAACACGATAGAAAGTGGATTAATTACTATAAGAATAATAAAGGCCTATCAACCAGACAGTTTAATCAGTTGTCTGATTTGCTGTCTGAGTTTAAAGAATACGTTAAGGGGTACACGATTATCGATTATCAAGTCCCCGAGACCATTGATTTGGCCACCACTATCGCCGGTCTGGACGATGCTATTATTCTTCCCCCTGACTTTTTGCCCCTTGCTAAGGAAGCTGGTTTAAATTGCGTTAATGACTTGAGGGGAAAGTTCAGGGGCATGAGCAGAGTAGAAGTTTACAGGTGGGGTTACCACAATTTATGGTCGGATGAAGAATTAAGTAAGAAAATCATAGGAACCTTAGAAGGCCTCCCAACATGGTTCAATATAGATCTCTCACCATATATTGGAGAAAATGGAAAGGTGTATGTTAAATTTCAGGATGCTACGCCTAAAGATGGATACGGGGCTGCGGTAAAACACGTATACTTAGAAAATAGTTTGAAGCAAGACACCCAATTCGAACCTGATTCCAAAAAGGAGGAAAATTATCTCTATCAAACTTCTGGTTCATGGATAAGCCCTGATGGGAGCAGGGTGGCCGATAGAGCGCAGTCATGGACCTACAGGTTTAAACTTAAGCAAGAAAATAAGTCCAAGATATTCATAAAGAATAGAAGGATTTTTGATTACCTCATAAAGGTGAAGGGCAGTACAGACGATTCTTGGAATATAGTGATTGATTCGAGTCAGGCTGAAACTAAAAGCATAATTGGTCACTGGGTAAATCCAGAAATACGGGACTTTCTAATAAGTCGTAAAGCCTTCGCAATGACTCTCTCAAGCTTTGATTCCCATCCCGAGGAAAGAGAACTTAGATCCCAATTTTTCTCTGATATGGAGGTTGGTGGTAGGGTTTTTGGTTGGGTGACGGGAACCCCGGAAATCAGCCACGTAAGTCAGGTCAACAATCACGGCCTTACGGTAGTTACTTCTTCATGGGCTCCGAACTTCTCTCTCCACCAAAGGATGCCCGCAGATATGACTTTCCAGCAGAACAATATCGATAAAGACTTGAAATTAGAAGATAAAATTTACCTCACTTTTTTCGTTTCGGACGGTGATGCGCTTTGGTGCGTAAATAACGGATTCGACGGGTTATGGGACTCCTCAATTAGGGGTAAGATTCCTCTGGGCTGGGAAATGCCGGAACAACTTCTCGAGTTCGGTCCAGCTATGCTGGAATACTACTATGAGAAAGGTTCAAGACAGGATTATTTTGTTGGTTCTACTTCAGGAGATGGCTACATATATCCTTCCGAATTTCCAAAAGAACATATGGAAAACTATCTAGACCGTTCCAATCAACAGCTCGAGAAGCTTGACATGCGGACAATACAGGTATTAAATAACACCTCTGCCACCAGCATTGAAACGATGAGATCGTATCAAGAAACGATGACTTATCCCTCGTTGTTTATTGAGGGCTACCATGAGATCCCGGGTGGGACATTGGAGCTGGGGGAAAAGGCCAAATGGACAAGAATAGGTATTGCCATCGATCAGATAGACAACAAAGGCTTGCCCTCGAGTCAAGATTTATTAGGTAAATTAAGAGACATTGCGAACAGCGTTGACTTTAGGCCGTTATTCATTCCCATTCATATAGTAATAACTGGGCCTGATACCCTGAAAAAACTCGAGCTAGCTCAAAACCTAACAAGACAAGTTAATGAAAATGACTTTAAAGTCGTTCATCCCGGAGATATGGCCTATTTGATGAACCAGCAGAAAGTAACAAAGAATACCATAACAATTAAATTTAATCGGGCAAAACAACCCTCAACCAATGACCCCAGAAAACTTTCTGCGGTTATTAATTGGTTCAGATTTTATGATTCACCAGTATTTGTAGATCCAGTGTTTGAAATTGATCTTGACAATGAACAAGCTGCCAATCGTTTCTTGGGTGCAGGTTTTTACAGAACTGAGAACTGGAGCCTTCACCCGGAAAAGGATCGAGTGGCTTGGACTGGGACTTCATCCGCTACGGCGATAATTACAACTCCTCCCGAGTTGGGACTTAAATATCTCGAATTCGAGGCAATGCCCATTGAAGAAGGAATTGAAGCCGATATCTACTTCAACGGTGACAAGATTAGACATATCCAATTTGAGCCAAACTGGCACAAATACTCCGTGAAAATCACTGACTAAGTAAGGTTTTAGTCGTTTTTGTATTGTTTATTGCTGTATACATGCCTTTAAGGGGTATCTAATAAACGCAAAGTCCGTCAGCGCAACCCCCACATTGCGCTCCAACATATATCTCGTGTGCAGTATAGAAACCTGATCATTGGCTAGAAAAGTCGAACCGATTTGCTCGGTATTGAGCCCGCTCCTAGACAAACTGAGATAGCAAATTTCTCGTCTCCGGTGTTTCTGGATTAAGAGAAATGGCCTCCAGTAAATCAGGAGTTATTTCTTTGTCCCTTCACCAAACACCGCCATCAACCAGTTTGGTCACTTAATCGATCTCCTGTATAATGCCAACCGAGGAGGCAAATACTATGAAGTATCCCGTGTGGAGTAAAAGTGCTTTCTTGACCTTTATTCTTTCCGCACTGCTAGTGACCTCGCTCCTCACGAGTCCCATAATGGCCGACGAACATAAAGTCACTGTCCCAATTAATCAAGTCGTAAAGACGGAAAAACTCTCCGCAGAACAGCTCGCCAAATCTGAAGTTACCGTGCCCATCTCGTGGGTGAGCGAGAGCTATCTAGAAGAACACAATTTAATCGGCAAGAAATCGTCCCAAGCGAAGCAAGAGGAGTCAGAATCCCCTTCCAATAACATACCTGACGGTACCTACACCAGAAAACCCAAAATCACCTCCGACCAAAACGAATCGATAGATCTCTCCAACTTCCACTTCGAGTTTAGCTACGATGAGGGCGACCTGCAGAAATCCACCA
>JAGXLB010000202.1 GCA_018334915.1 Candidatus Bipolaricaulota bacterium | reverse complement strand
CGTTCGGGGAGCTCACCAACCGCGCGGGCAATGGGAACCCGCGCTGCTATTGTTGATTAGAGGGGCGGGACCCCGCGGCCGCCCGGAAGGTTATTCGCCCCAATACTCCTCTTAATGTAGCGGAATCCTTGGGTTCCATACTTTGGAAGTCTAAAGACTTCCGCTACTCCATCGATACGACAAGAGAAAGAGGCTTTGGGTTCGAAGTGGCGTTGTAGTTTTGTAGTTAACCCGGAACTAAACACTCGGAACTAAACAACCGAACAAACTTGCCTGGCATTCCCCCTTGCTCACCTCCCCCTCTAATGGGGAAAGAGAGAATGGGGCTGAAAACCCCACGAACACTACGAACCCAATGAACCCGAAGAACCTAAAGAACCCGACAAACCCCATGAACCCAATGAACCCGAAACCATAACACAGAGTTGTACTCCGCCCATTCTCAAAATATAATTTATTTGATAATCCAAATCAGGGAGGGAAATATGGACAACCTTAGATTAAAGCTCAGCATGCTTGGAAGCCTGGGTCTGATCGTCGGGATTACAACTCTCGGTGCAGCCATTCTACTGAACGGGGTCCTGGGATTGAACTTCATCTGGACCCTGATATTTATCGTCCCTTTCTTCTTCCTGCAATGGTACTACGGACCGAAGATGGTCGAGTACTCGATGGGGGTAGAGGAAGCGCCCAGAAACAAATACCCGGAACTCCATAGAACCGTAGAAGATATCAGTCGTAAGGTCGAGATAGACAAGCCCAAGGTAATGATATCCGATATGGAGATGCCCAACGCCTTCGCTTACGGTAACTTTTCCACCGGAAAGAAAGTCGCGGTGACCAGAGGCTTGCTGGATACGCTGGAATGGGAAGAGGTAGAAGCCGTACTCGGCCATGAAATGGGACACATAACTCACAACGACGCCGAAGTAATGATGTTTCTCTCCATTCTGCCCGCTATATTCATGATGCTGGGCAGGGCACTGCTCTGGTCCTCATTCCTCGGTGGTAGAAGACGAAACGGCGGAGCACTAATAATCGTCGCCCTTGGAGCCATGTTTTTCTACTTCCTGCTGAATCTGGCAATACTTTGGTTTTCCAGGTTGCGGGAATTCTACGCCGATCAGTTCGGTGCAACCACGGTATACGAAGGTTCTCGAAAGCTCCAGGAGGGTTTGGTAAAGATAGAAAACCAGATGGCAAAGCTAAAGTCCCGAGAAAAAGAAGCCAGACCAACTGCTGGCGGTTCCAGCTCCAACAATATGGGGCTTAACCCATTTGGTTCTGGAATGAAGGCGCTGTTTATCGCCGATCCGGACGTAGAAGCCTCCAGTGAGAACCTGTCCGACCGTGAACTGGTAGAAAAGTACAAGGAAAAGACTCCCGGGCTCGGCAAGAAACTATTCGAGCTGTTTACCACTCATCCCGAGCTAAGCAAGCGCCTGAAAGCATTGGATAAGTATCGATAAACCTAGTACTTCTTCACCCGGAACTCGAAGCTAACCTTATTTAACCTCCGTCCCGGCAAATTTTGTCTCAGATGAATTTCACGGGTGTGTAATCGCTTTATTTCCCTGCCGGGCATGTCTGGTAAACTATCCGAAACAGAACGTCTTCGAGGTCCGTTTTGCCCCGTTTAAACCTGTAGTCCTGGCGGTGGAGCTGGAAAAGTAGATCTTCCAGTTCTTGCATTTCAAAATTGTTCAGCTGGCCCCGTTTCTTCTTTACCAACCAGTTGTAGATGCCAGTTTTGTCAGATATTTCTTTGTTAGAAAGACCTTCAGAAGCCAGGGATTGGACTTTGATGAGTTTCCGAACCTCCTTTGCCAGCATGAAGAAAATCTTACTGGCATCCACGTCTTCGTCCAGCATTCCTTCCAGGAGTTTTATCGCCTCGCGGTTCTCTCGCGTAAAGAGAGCGTCGAAGAAGTCGAACATTCTATCCTTTCCTTTAGTCCAAACTACGTTTTTGGCCTCTTCCAGAGTTACTTTCCCTTCCTCCCTGTACAAACTTAACTTTTCCGCTTCCCTTTCGACCCGCAGCAGGTCCTGCTCCATTATCTGAATTATCCAGCGCTTCGCGTCGCTTGACAGCTGGACACCGTGATCGGCCATGATTTCTGATACGTACTTCGGGAAATTCCGCCCCGTCGGTTCGGAGAACTTCTTCGTCTCACCTTTGTTTGCTATTGCCTTGTAAAGGGATGTACTTTTCTTCAGGGAGTCGGATTCGAGGACCAGGGCTTCGGTTTCGAACGAGTGGCTTTCGATGATGTTGGGGAAAGCTTTCTCCTCAGTCAGTTCTTCCGCCTGGCTTACGTGAATTATCTTGGTTTTCGAGAAAAGCGACGAGCCGCTGAGTAACTGCTGGAGTTTCTCCGGTTCCAGCTGGTTGCCGTCGAACCTGTACAGTTCGGGATCCGATAATTCCTTCCGCCACTTGGCTATGGTTTTATCGACGGCTCTTTCTCGCTGGTAAGGTTCCCCGTGATAGAGGACGATATTGGTCATAATAAAATCTCCGCTAAGATGGTAGAGAAATGGGTTTGGGTAATCAACGGCTTAGTTCTGTGTTCCGGGTTGATTAGTTCCGAGTTAAACATAAAAACGGACAAATTTCCGGATGGCACGCTTTGAGTTCCGATCTGGTTAGCTTCTGGTTCCGAGTTAACGGCCAAAAAGCCCAGAGTCAAATTGTCGTTACCCCATTGAATTATTTGCGATTCACCTACCTCTGATGGCATAATTAGTTCGTTATGAGCAACGAAAAGTTTACAGATTTGGAGACTATTTCTCCCCTGGACGGTAGATATCGGGGCAGAGTGGAAGAGCTACTGCCGTACTTCTCCCAGAAGGGTCTGGACAGGGAGAGGGTTAGAGTAGAGATAGAGTACCTTATCGAACTGGGAAAACTGGAAAATATCCCGATCGATCCTCCGGAAGATAAACTCAGGGAAATTTACGAGAAGTTCGATTTGGAAGATGCGCGGATAATCTCCAGAATAGAAAAAGAAGGTTACCGGGACATTCCTCCGACCAATCACGACGTGAAAGCGGTGGAATATTTCATCCGGGAAGAGCTTAAGGCGGAGAACCTTGCCGAACTGATTCCGTTTGTCCACTTCGGGCTGACTTCCGAGGACGTGAATAACCTCGCTTACGCCCGGTTAACCAAGGAAGCTACCCGCCAACTTACGGAAGTACTGGTTCGAACCGCTGAACGACTGATAACCCTGGCCGAGGAAAACGCGAACCTGCCGATGCTCGCTCGGACACATGGCCAACCGGCTACGCCAACGACGCTGGGTAAGGAGTTTGCCGTATTCCTTTCTCGATTGGTGGACCAGCTGGAGAAGGTCGAAGAAGCAAGAGAGAAACTCACGGGTAAACTGGCCGGAGCTACAGGGAATATGAATGCTCACCTGGACAGCTATTCCCAGACCGACTGGGTTAGTTTCTCGAGGGAATTCGTCCGGGACCTGGGATTAAAGCCAAATCAAGCAGTAACTCAGATAGAGCCAAGAGATAACCTGGCCAGTCTGTTCCAGGCGATAACGAGGGTCAACAACGTGCTGGTAGATCTTTCCCGGGACTGCTGGAACTACATTTCCCAGGGGTATTTTTCCCAACAACAAAAAGAGTCGGAAGTTGGATCATCGACTATGCCCCAGAAGGTCAACCCGATAGACTTTGAGAACGGTGAAGGAAACCTCAGTAAGGCCAATACGGATCTGGAATTCCTGGCGGATTACCTGACAACCTCCAGGGCTCAGCGTGACCTATCGGATTCGACGGTGAGGCGGAACGTGGGCGTGGCGTTTGCTCACGCATTTATCGGGTACAAAAGCGTGAATAGGGGGCTGAATAAAGTTGAGCCGAACCAGGAGGTTTTGAGGAACGATTTGGCCGATCATCCAGAAGTTCTGGCGGAAGCCTGGCAGACGGCGCTAAGAAAGTACGGCCACTCAGATGCTTACGAGATAGTAAAAGAACTGACCAGAGGAAAGAAGCTCGACTCCAAAAAGATGGAAGAAGTCATTGAAGAATTGCCTCTACCTACCAATGAAAGGGCAAGGTTGAAAGAATTGAAGCCGGAAACCTACCTGGGGAAGGCGGAGGAAATAGCAAGATCAACCGTGGAAGAGGCAAAGGAAACGCTCGAGTCTTTTCGGCCTCAAAGTTAAATTTGAATCCGAATACCAGGCTTCCCGAGGAGATTTACCCAGCTATATTCTCACCGTCTTTCTCTCTCACCACATCAGACGTTCGGCCGGAGTAGTGATAGCAGCGCGGGCTCCCATTGCCCGCGCGGTTGGTGAGCCCCCCGAACGTTCCGGGAGGGCGTGGGAGCCCTCCCTGCTATGAGAGCAGAAAAAGCAGCCCGAGCTCCCACGCTCGGGCGATTTGTTAGAGACAACCTACTAGAGCTCGGC
>JAGXLB010000040.1 GCA_018334915.1 Candidatus Bipolaricaulota bacterium | reverse complement strand
TAAGTATTCCCGTGTTGTTTCCGGATATTTTTGAATTCCTAATGGTTCCCTTGCAGGATAGCAGATTTATTCCTTGTGAGCTATTATTGGATACCGTAGTTTCGCGTACCGTAACTTCGGGAGTGGGGTAGGGAGGTGACATTGAGGTAGCACCGGAGCTTTCCCTGAACCATGCTGGAGCTATCGGGTTGACAGAGAGGCCATTCTTGTTCTTAAGCAAGGAGCATCCAACAATAGTAACTTTGGCTTCTCCGCTCACGCGTATTCCACTCAAGTCATGGTATTTCCCTCCCTTAGTTGTTTCTGGTTTTTTTGACATGGAAAAAGTAAGTCCTTCCACCCGGACCGTGATATCCGCGGGGCCAATGAATAATACCGAGCGATCCTTCTCAGCCCCAGTTACCTTCACTTTTTTCGAGTCCATTCCTTTCAACGTAATATCCTTGTTTATTCTCAGGCTCTCTTCATACAGACCTTCTTTCACTAAAACCGTGTTACCCGGTTCAGCGGCATCTATTGCCTCCTGGATGGAAAGATAATTGCATTTAGGACAAACAGTAAGTGTTTTTGCCTCTACAAAGGTTGGGAGGAAAGAAAAAGCAACCAGAAGTAAGGCCGCCGATAGTAAAATAAAATGACTCATTCTCCTCGTCATATTACCACCTCCTCTCTTAACCTAACAGCAATCTGAAATGGGAGCAAGGTGGTTCACCTGAAACATCTATCATAAAAAGTTGCACTATCAAAAGTAGTACTCACGAACGATTTTCGTACCATTTAACACGCCGATCTCCGCTAAGAAGCGTATTTCATGTTGCTGGGGTTACATCAATTTGGTTAGTTTTTCCATTTATTCTATAGTCTGAGTGTTCAAAGAGAGAGTTTTTAACAATATACGAAGATTTCTCCCATATTTTTGATAACAATTACTAATCGGAACGATCCAATAGTTCCTGGCATGCATTAGAAGTTGTTTTCTTAATCTCGGCTGATTTATCTAGGAAACCTTCCTTTTCTTTGGATACATCACCCCATTTGTCTTGCCATTTGTCTTTATCATCTCTTCTGTTTTTTTAATATCTCGTTTTCCACGGTCAGTTTTCCGATGATTTGCTCTAGGTACTCTATTTTGTTCTGCATTGCCTTCTAATCTGAGGAGACCCCATTCCTGAATGCCGCGTTGGCGGAATCCAAGAACTTGTCCCTCCAGTTGTAATAGGTTGTCTGACTTATATTGTTGTCACGACAGATCTAGGCGATGGACTTTTCTCCTTTGATTCCGGCCAATACTATCTTGACTTTCTCTTCGGGACAAGCGCTAGGATTATTAATGAGGCAATTCGGGGCATTTGTAAATTCATGGAGTATTTCCTACTCTATGGTCTAGCATAAAATTTTTTAGAAGCCATTGGAGGTGAAGTAAGTGAGAAATAAATTATTACGAGTAAATATGAATAGTCTTACTACTAAATTTGAAGATCTACCAAAATCTCTCAGAAATCTAGGAGGACGTGGATTGACCTCGTCTATTGTTAAGGAAGAGGTCCCCCCCACTTGCCACCCCCTTAGGTCCAACAACAAACTAGTATTTGCCCCAGGTATGGTTACGGGAACTTCCGCTCCTTCCTCGGGTCGATTATCGGTAGGAGGTAAGTCCCCTCTTACCGGAGGGATAAAGGAATCAAACGTGGGGACAAACTTTGCCCAAGCGCTTGCTAGACTTGGAGTTAAGGTCATCATTGTAGAGGGACAATTCGACGATAGATATAAGTTACTTCAGGTTGACTCCGAGGGAGTTAGTTTTGCGGATGCTACCCCTTGGTCAGACATTGGTCTTTACGAGGCATACGAAGGTCTGAGACAAGAATTCGGCGACCAAGTCGACATCTGTGGGACGGGCATAGTTGGGGAGATGGAGGCAGCTAATTCCGGAATAGTGTTTAATGATCCTGAAGGACTACCAAGTCGATACTCAGGACGAGGGGGATTAGGCGCTGTGATGGCCTCCCGAGGACTTAAGTTTATCGTTCTAGACGATGAAGGTGCACCGGGAGTAGATCTGGCTGATGAGGAGCAATTTAGGAAGGGGACGAAAAAGCTAACTAATGCTTTAACAGAGCACGATGTAACCAAACCAGGGGGGACGCTAAACTCATATGGGACTGATGCAATGGTAGACGTGATAAATGAGGCCGGTGCTTTGCCCCAATTTAATTTCTCCAAAGGAAGAGACGATCGGGCAGCTAAAGTTTCCGGAGAAGCCAAGGCAGAGGAGATAAAAAATCGCGAAGGTACTAGACCCCACGCCTGTCATGACGGTTGTGTAATCCAGTGTTCCGAAATATGGACTAAGCCCGGCGGAGAAGATCCAGTAGGGGTACTGGAGTACGAGTCAGTTTGGTCTTTGGGGCCCAATTGTGGTATTTACGACCTAGACACCGTAGGAGAGCTAAATCGAGCCTGTAATGACCTTGGCTTGGATACAATTGAAGCAGGTGCAACCATCGCTGTAGCTATGGAAGGTGGCTTGCTGGACTTTGGTGATGGCACAGGAGCCCTTGAGTTAATGGATGAAATAAGGGAAGGCACCTCTAAGGGTAGAATTCTCGCAAATGGCGCTGAATTTGCCGGACAGGCTTTGGGAGTTACTAGGGTTCCTGCAGTAAAGGGTCAAGCCATGCCCGCCTACGACCCAAGGGCCATAAAGGGAATGGGTGTAACCTATGCGACTACTCCAATGGGTGCCGATCACACTGCAGGTTATACGGTGTCTCCAGAGATACTTTCTGTAGGAGGAGAGGAGGACCCTCTAAGTTCAGAAGGGAAATCCACTCTATCCCGCGAAATTCAATATGCTACTGCCTTTATCGATTCCACCGGCTATTGTCTATTTACAACCTTTGCTACTGCCGACATACCCAAAGGAGAAGAAGGACTAATCGAATCAGTTAATGGAGTTTTGGGAACCGATTACACTGCTGATGATATACTTGAAATAGGCAAAAAGATAATAGAGAAGGAGAGACAATTCAACAAAGAAGCAGGCTTCACAAAGGAAGACGACCGCTTACCAGAGTTCATGGTGGAAGAGGAATTACCGCCGCATGATGAAAGCTTTGATGTATCGGTAGAACAGTTGGATGAAGTCTTTGAAACTTAAACAACATATAAATTCAATTGAAATGACTCGTAGTCAAGGTAATAGCTCTCAATAATACATGGCTATTCAGTGTAGGCTATATGGCAAGTTTAAAAAACTAGCTTCGAAAACAGATTCGGCAAGCGGAACTGTCGGGATAATTGAGCTCCAGGAGAAATTTTGCAAGGTAGAGGACTTACTTGGTTATCTGGACTTAAATGAGGAACAGATAAGTCACATAATAGTAAACGGACGATACGTAGGACAAGGTAAAGATCTGGAAGACGGGGATCGAGTCGCTATTTTCCCGAAAGAGCTAAGTCTATTATATAAATGGTATTTCGACTGATCCGTAAATCGGCAAAATAGATTTATTAACTCATGCAGAAGATTCCGTCCTATGTGGGGCTAAATGTGTTTGTTTGTAGTTAATTTGAAATCATAGTAACTGAGCTATGAATCGGGCGTAATGCCCTGCCTTGTGTGGGATAACGCAATCCAAGCGTTTTCGGTATTCCCCAAGTTTGCTAGCTTCGAATTGAGGTGAAAAAATGGACTTTTCCCAAGTAAAAGTCGACGGAATTGAAGGCATCCAGCTTCCCCGATTCACGGATATTACACAGAGCGTGCCGGATCCTACCGTAGATGACTTGGAGGACAAGATAAGGGAGCAGCTAGCTTCGACGGAACTGAAAAAAAGAATTTTCTCCGGGGATAAGGTGGCAATTGCCGTAGGGAGCCGTGGCATTGATAGATTTTCGGAAGTTGTTGAAACTTTAGTTGACCGCTTAAAAGAGCTAGGTACACGGCCCTTTATAGTTCCCGCCATGGGCAGTCACGGAGGGGCGACGGCCGAAGGACAAAAAGAGATCCTGCATGGTTACGGGATAAACGAAGGGAACGTGGGGGCCCCTATCAAATCTTCGATGGAGACGGTTAAGATTGCTGAAACCGATACCGGGGTACCGGTTTTCTTTGATAAGATTAGTTATGAGGCCGATGCAGTTATAGTTGTAAATAGAGTAAAGGTGCATACGGATTTTCAGGGTGAGTTGGAAAGCGGCATCCATAAGATGATGGCGATTGGCCTGGGAAAACACAAAGGAGCCGCTTCTCTTCACGAGAATGGTTTCGGCGTATTCAGTGAGTTAATCCCGGAGGTTGGCCAAATTATATTAAACAAGGCCCCTGTCCGGTTAGGCGTCGGCCTATTGGAGAACGGCCATGACCATCTCTGTGATGTCAAAGCGTGGGATCCGGAAGATGTAAAGCATGGAGAAAAGAAGATGCTTGAAAGGCAAAAAGACCTTATGCCCCAGCTACCTTTTGATGGGATAGATATTTTGGTCGTCGAGAAAATGGGTAAAGACATCAGCGGGAGCGGCATGGATACGAACGTATTGGGTCGGGTCAAGGAAGCCAGACCGGATATCGAGCTCGTTATCGTCCTTGATTTGACGGAAGAAACACACGGTAACGCTACGGGAATTGGGCTAGCTGATATTACCACGGAGCGTCTTTTTAATATGTTTGATCCGGGTTCAACATATACCAACCACATTACCGCTCAAAACATTGATATGGCAAAACTACCGATGGTTTTACCCAGTGATCTTTTTGCGATCAAGACTGCCCTCAAGACCCTCGACAAGGAGCCCCAAGAGGCAAAAATAGTAAGAATTCAGGACACCTTACACATAATGGAGCTGGAAATATCTGAAGGGCTCATAAGCGAAGCAGAGGGACAGACAAAGGTCTCGACCACATCGGATTTACATGAACTTCAGTTCGACAACGAGGGGTGTTTGATCTAGAGCTAAAAAATCAAACTTATTGTTGTGGTGGCAATGTACTAAAAGAGGAAACTAGTCCCCCTTTTTCCCGAGACCCAGTTGCTCTATTGCCTTTTGTTCCTCCCTTATCATCTCGGAGTTTTCGTACTTTTCAAAGAGTCTAGTTAAAGCCGGATATCCCATCTTCTGTTCAGTGCTCCACTCTCTTGCGAACTTACCGTTGTCAATGTTTCTCAACTGCCGCCCCATGAACTCCTTGATGGCTTCGTAATCGACTTCCTCCGATTCTCCTTCGAATATTTCATCCATTCTACTTAGCTGGCCGTACTGACTGGTTTGCGAATGTAGGGGCATCTGTTCCATTATCCCTTGTTTGGCCATTTCTTCAAATATGTAAGCTATTTCCTTGGAAAGATACAACTCAAGTAATGCTGCCTCCGGGGGCATTCCTTCCTCAACTTCCAGTTCATATTTGGCCACCATAGTATTCATAAGTAGCGGAAAGAGACCCTGTTCCATTAAGAGGTCGGACTTGGTTTCTAGGGCGAAAGAATCTATCTCAATTACGCCCGACCTGGTAGAGCCTATTCCTTTACCTAAGGCCAGGGCAATGTCTTTTGCATTTCCGGAATAATCCTGATCTATGGCTAAGAAACTTGGAGCTCCGTCACCCTCCTTGTAAAGTTGTCGGACCATGGAGCCTATCATCCGGGGAGCAATCATTATGACGTCAACGTACTTTGGTGGTTCTATTAAGTCGTAAGTTATGTTGTAACCGGAAGCAAAATTCAGGACATCCCCCTCTTCCAAATTGGGTTCTATATCCGACTCATACACTTCCGGTTGTACTTCGTCCGGTATTAAATAAAAGATTATATCCGCTTTTTCGGCAGCTTCCGTGATTGGATATACTGTAAAACCATCCTCTTCTGCTTGTTCCCATGATTGGTCTTCAATATTCCCGACGATTACGTCTTCTATCCCCGATTCCTTCATGTTGAGGGCTTGGGCCCTTCCCTGATTGCCGTACCCAATAATTGCTATTGTTCTTTCCCTTAGTGTTGAAAGGTCAGCGTCTTCGTCCGTAAAGATATACTCTTTAGTCATGCAATTTCACCTCTTAGAAAAAGATATTATGTCTCGCTACAACCTTCAGAGTGACAAGGTATGGTAATAATATTGATTCAGTCGTTGGTCTCGGTTTAAGCTATTCATGACTCAACTTTTAATCTGCTAATAGCCTACGCAGCAACAGCAAAACTGGCGTAAATGCTATGTTCAAACCAATATCCAAAAACACGGGCATTTTCGCAAATTATTTGTTACTGCAATTAATCAAGTTCGTAAAAATATTGCTCCAAAACGCCCCGTAAGTCTGGGCCAACTTCAATTATTATCTCTCTTCAAAACCTTTACACCGAAAGGGGGGATCTGTATTTTGGCTCTTTGGTCCCCTGAGAGTAAATCACAAAAATTATCCGTTAAATCTACTTTTTTAGCTTTGGGGTTGTGGTTAAGAAGAAATAATACTTCATGTTCGCCTCTCCAAATAGCCTCCACCCCATTTGGTGTATTTAAAGTATCCCTTAAAGAAAATTGATCAATCATCCAACGAGCGAGTACTTTATGCAAACGTTCTGTCAGTGAAGTTCCTACATACATCACTTGGCCTTTCCCAAAATTATTGATAGTAATTGCGGGCTGATTGTCAAACATCCCATTTTTGTAATTAGCGATAGGTTTTGCCTGTTTTGGATTTAGAGCCTCTACCCATATACTTGCTTTTCCCACCGTTCCAGAAAGTCCTTGACAGACGAATTCTACCATGGGAGGTTTCTCACTTAGTTCGTCACTTTCATCGCTTTTCCAGGGACTTTTTGCTAGAGTCGTATAATCTTCTACTGTGGCTCCCACAAGCTTTTTCAGCTTTCCGGGCAGTTTAGTGTTCACCACTTTATTACTTTTCCTCTCTTTTACACCAGATCGAAATGATAATAATAAAGTCCCACCCTCTCTTACAAAATCCACTAATCGGGCGGAGAGGGTGTCGCTTACTAAATACAGGTTAGGAGCAAGAATGAAACGATAATTCTCAAAGTTTTCGCGAGGGGTTATTTCATCAATTGGAATATTTTGATCATATAAACTTTTATGATATTTACTTATTTCCTCATTATAGTTCATGCTACTGCTATTTGGTTGGATGTCAAACGCCCAGAGTGTCTGATAATCTTTGATCACCACAACTGATGAAGGCACTCCTTCCGGGGCGATCTCGTCACCAATATCATCAAGCTCTTGCCCAAGTTGCTTAACTTCTTGGTATCTCCTCCCAGGTTCACCGTGATGGTCTAGAACCCCATGCCAAAACTGCTCTGTACCCGTCCTGCATGTCCTCCACCGAAAGAAAATTATTGTATCTGCTCCTCTTGCAATTGACTGATAAGCCCACAAGCGGATTTGACCCTCTTGGGGAGTTTTGGCCATACTTTGCCACCCAGCTGGTCCACTCTGTTGTTCCATAACCCAGTAACCGGTTCCTCCAAGCCCCCTGGCCATATCATGTGCTTCAGCAACAGAACTATCTTCTCTCTGGCCCGTAAGTAAGGGGTAGTTATCCCAAGAAACTAGATCTAAGTTATTATTCAGTTTTGAATAATCTATACCATTGTAGTTTCTAAACATGGAATTATGAGTAATCCATTGATTATCAATCAATGGTTCCAATACATCGATTTGAAGTTGTTGATATTTGACCCACGAATCTGAGATAAATCTATAATAGTCCAAGTGTAATCCAGGGTTATGGGCTCCGCGAATGGTCGTTGCTTTCGGGGTTGGGATCTGGCTCCAATCGGTATAAGTTTGACTCCAAAATTCTGTGCCCCAGCTTTCATTTAATCTATCTAAAGTTTCATATTTTTCTTTAAGCCATTCGTGAAATTCACTTTTACAGTACTCGCAATAACAACTTCCGTGTAATTCATTATCTATTACCCAACCCAAAATATTATTATCATCGCCAAACTTAGCCCCCATGGCGTCTACAATCCTTCTAGTGTGCTCCTTATAACCAGGATGATTTGGACAATAATGCCTACGGGCACCAAAAGAAGTACGATTTCCTTTCTCATCTACGGGTAAAATGGACTCATCATTATTAATTATCCACGCCGGAGGCGCTGCTGTAGGAGTACCCAAAACTACTCTAATACCTCGATCAGAAAGTTCATCTATTGCCCTCTCTAACCAGGAGAAATTGAATTCCCCTTTTTCCGGTTCCATCTTTGTCCAGGCAAACTCAGCAGTCTTTACGATTTCTATATTGGCTTCCTCCATCAAATCAAAATCTCTTGACCACCGTTTTTCAGGCCAATGATCGGGATAGTAATAAACTCCTAGACGCATTATGAACCTCCTTCTTGGTCATAAATAAATGCCCCTAATCTTAACTCAAAACGAAAATGAAAATTACCCCGGGAGCAAACTCAAAGCTTATCGGTGTGCCTAATATAATAAAAACTATGACAATAATGTATTACAAAGTTCCACCTTCAGGATAAGTGTCATAAAATAATAATAATTACCATAACTGTATTTTGAGAGTTAATGGTCGATTAAACCTTCGCTAACTAGTTGTGAAATCACCTTTTTACATTCACTCTTTGAAGGAACAGACTCTACTTTCAGCAACAGTCTTTCAGGCCCCAAGCTTTGAATCAGCGGCAGGACATCCTGTGGATGTACCCAAAGCTCTAGAGATTTTCCAGCCTCCTTGATTTTTTTTAGCGTATCTACCCACTCGAGCATACCAGTGTTTACCCAGTAACCATCAGAGCTACCTCCTGCAGTGGTATTACCGCCGGGTTGACCGGCACCTGGTACCCATTGTACAGCATTTAAATTGGAAAGGCTAAGTATTGAATCAAGGTGTTTAAGTGCATCTGGCCCGTCAAGGTGATAGATTGTATTGGGAATCCGCTCTGTCAGCTTTTCTTTGTAAGGCATATCAAACTCATTAAACATCTCAGGAGAAATCATGGCGGATAAGTCATTTTGAATCGTATATGTGGGTAACTCACTATAAATGCCGTTCCACGCTACCGCAGCCTCTTGAGCATCTAGTAAAAGTTCTGTAAGGGAATTAAATAATTCGAACCAGCTATCAAATAGATATTCCATGGCTGTCTTTACCTTTTGAGGTTTTCTGATTAAATCCTTCAAAAACTGGTTTGAACCGCGGATCCCCGCGAGAACATCCATGACTCCTCCTATATCCGTTATAGAAGTAATATATCGGCCTTCAGATCTATCCAGCGCTTTCCTGGTTGTCTTGTGTAACTTTCGCCAATAGTAGTTATCTCTATCTATCGTAAGTTTTTCTTCTAAATTTTCATACTTTTCTAGCGACTGCGGGATCCACATTGTATTGAAATCAAACTCAAGACCGACTCCTATACAGCCCGCCAATATCCCAGGTCCATAATCGACCCAGAAATAGGGATAACTGTCCTTGAAGTAACTGGTATGCTTAACTCCTTCAAGAAAGGAATTAATCCGGAGTTCGTCATCGAACCAAAACTTCTCCGTATTTTGGTCTTTTACGTTTGATTCAGAGGTAAAATCCCAGCTATTTCTTGTTAAATGGTAGTTACTAATGTAATTCTCCGTGCTCGTGAAGTATAATATTGGTCGTTCATTTTGATTATTCCACCAACGATTATACTTTTCTTGTACGACCTCCATGATACATTTCAGCATTTTATCGGATGGCACCTCTATAACTACTCATATTAATATTACCTAGTGTCACTTACCAAAACCTATCTCTAAACTTTTAAAAAGTTGTCTTTGGACCAAAAAGAATAATAGTCCCACGATGACGAAAGAAAGTGTTGTTCCAGCGAAAAGTTCCCCAAAAAGCTTTGTCCGAGCCGTTATTAAATTACTTAAGAATAAGGACACAACATATTTCTCAGGGGAACTGGTTATTACAAGCGGCCAAAGGAAGAGGCCCCACATGTAGATGAAATTGAATATACCAGCAAGAACCAATCCAGGCTTGACTAAAGGAATAGCTATCTTCCAGAAGATCCCAAATTCTGTGCACCCATCAATTCTAGCCGCATCTAATAAATCGGAAGGTACGTCAAGCATAAATTGTCTTAAAAGAAAAACTGTATAAGCACGACCTAAGAAAGGAACTATCAACGCAAGATAGCTGTCAACCCAACCTAAGAAAACCATCTCTTGATACAAAGGTATAACTAACACTTGAAAAGGTATCATCATAGTAGCAATTACAAGATAGAACAAAAATTTTTTAAATTTAAAGTCATATTTTGCAAAAGCAAATCCAGCAAGTGAGCTAATCAGTAAACTCCCAATGGAAAAACAAATAGTGATAAATAAAGTATTCAAAAAAATACGACCAAATCCCACTGGCTCCAAATGGAAGAGATTTACGTAATTGGATATACTGGTTCCAAGGCTTTCGGGTAAAAGTGTGGGGGGGATCGAAAAAATGTTGTGCTCGGCTTTTAATGAAGACAAGAATGCCCACAGGAAAGGAGCTAAAGTGAATATGCCGATAGTTATCAAGGCTAACTTTGCCACAGAAAATTTCAGAATTCTTTTCAAGGTAGCTTACCTCCATTGTTCCCAAACATTAAAGATGTTCAATACAGTGTAAGATAAAGAAAATATTACAATAAATAGTATGTTCGTCAGAGCCGAGGCATAGCCAAAGCGATAACGAGTAAAACCCTGTCTATAGATATATTGAACTATACTGATCGTTGAAGATTCCGGTCCCCCACCAGTTAAAATATATAGTTCCGCAAATAGCATATAGGAACCGATAATAGACATAACCACTGTAAATAAAATAACCGGTTTTAACATCGGAATCGTTATACGCCAAAACTGTTGCAGTGAATTGGCTCCGTCCACTCGTGCTGCCTCGTACAAAGTCTTTGGTATCCCCTTTAAACCCCCTATATATAAGACAGCGTTATAACCAGACCATCTCCAAAAAACGACTCCCATTATGGACCACTTGGCTAACCTAGCGGAAGCAATCCAGGCTACTTTAGGGAGTCCAAGGTTACTTAGAATCGCATTTAACAACCCAGAATCTTGTTCGTAGAGCAAAGTAAATATGATACCTATAGCCACCACAGGAGTGATGCTTGGGAGATAGATTAATTTTTGAAGAGAAGAAGAGGCAATCTTGCCTGCAAGTGAACTGTGGAGCAGTACGGCGATTCCTAATGATAGAGGAAGGACAAGCGCTAGTGTCAATGCCACGTAAAAGCTAGAATGCCAAAGAGAACGATAAAACATTGAATCATGGAAAAGTTGGACATAATTTGAAATTCCTATTAACTCGAATCCGCCAAAACTCCATTCAGTAAAGCTTAAATAGACTGAGTATAGAATAGGGAACAGATAAAAGGATACTAAAAAAATCAAAAAAGGTAAGAGGAAGATATAAGGAGCTTTAGAATACTGAATATGCCAAAAGCCACGTTTAGCTCTTTTAAACAGATACTTCATTGAATTTCACCTTATTTGATTGGCCATTTAGGGCTACAAGTTAACAAAAAAATTTGGGCAAAGAGGCAGGGGAATATCTCCCGCCTCTCTGCCCAACAATCCGGTTTACTCTATCATTGACTTTACTTCTTCTTCCAATAACTTCACCCATTCTTGGCCGGTGAGTCTACCATCTATTAGCTTGGGTGTGTGGTCCATTAGGCTCTGTTTTAACGGGGTTAATCCAATATGAGTGTATTCAGGTTGCAATTCAGGTACCAATTCTGAATATAATTCGCCAAGCTTTTGACCACCAAGATATTCAGACCTAAAGCCAGTCACTTCCTCCGAGTCCAGTGCTTTCTTAGTGGTAGGTAGATAATGAATCTTTTCCCAGTAACGAATTAAATTCTCTGAGCTGGCGTATGAGTATTTGAGGAATTCCCAGACGAAATCCTGTTTCTCAGATTTAAGTATCATCATATAGGTACCGCCTATCTTTCCGGTTCGTGAACCTATACCCTCAATATCGACCAGCCCACCTTTCTCAAACTTGGGATGAGCTTGTGCTCGCCACTTACCGGCTTGGTCTGGGTAATAAGCCTTCATTAGAAAGTCTAAATACCAGGTAGCAGAAAGATAGGTAGCAGCTTTGCCTTCTTTAAACAAAGCTTGTCCGCTGTTTCCCCCAAAAGCGTTGGCAACTGGTTTAGCAATCTCCCACTTATTTACCAGATCGGAAATGAATTGAGCCGCTTTGGCATTCTCTTCCGACGCTATAACAATTTCCCCTTCCTCGGTAAAGAATTGGGAACCTAACTGTCGCCTAATGGGATGGTATTGGTAAGGAACCACATCTGGAGAACTAACGTTTTTAGTCATAACTGTCATCCATCTATCAGTAGATCCGTCTCCGTCTAAATCCTTCGTTACCTTTTTTCCACACTCAACATATTCATCCCAGGTCTCTATCGGAGGCTCACATCCAGCCTCTTCAAGAATGTCTTCCCTATACCATAAGACTGTGACTGGGACATCAGTAGGTAAGCCATAAACTTCCGTTGAACCCGGCCTTTTAGCAGGAGTAAGGATGGGTTCATAAAATTCTTCGTAAAGCCCCTCTTCTCTTAAAGGTAGGGGCATGAATGCCTCGTAAAGGCCTTTTTCCCAGATTCTTCCCATAGTATGGTTGCCGCTTCCAATGATGTCTGGTAAACCCTCTCCGGAAACAATTGCTGCCGTGGTCTTGTCCAAAAGTGATTGGAAGGGGGCGATTTGCGAAATTTTGCCTTCCA
Organism: Candidatus Bipolaricaulota bacterium; assembly: GCA_018334915.1. Lineage (GTDB taxonomy): Bacteria > Bipolaricaulota > Bipolaricaulia > M55B111 > M55B111 > JAGXLP01. The sequence goes on along the minus strand of JAGXLB010000040.1, from coordinate 3,943 downwards.
CTTCAATATCAGAATATAGTCGATCGAATTCCTTTATAGTCTGGTTAAACCACTCGATATAGAGGGGGTCGTGGGTCCAGATTTCTATAGTTACTTTTTGTCCTTCTAAACTTGGAAAGTCTTGTTGGGGTGGGAGATCGTTCGGCCAGGAAACCTCTTGGTCTTGGGCCAAACCAGAGAAACTAACAAGTATAAAAGAACTTATAAGCAAAACCGTCAAAATTCGTTTGGGTTTCATACAACTGAAGCTCATTTTAATCCCTCCTTGGTACAGACAAATAAAATTCTTGTTTAGCGGAATAAACGAAAGTTTTAACTTAGAAATTAGCGAACGATTGAACCACCTCCCGTTTCATTTTGTAGTAGACCGTTTTAATAATTCGACAGGTAACTTTTTTTGAGTAACTTGATCCTTTTCGTCATTTTCAATCTTACGGACTAACAGTCTGCAAGCTTCTCGACCTAGCTTCCTTTTTGGTACTGATATGGTAGTTAATGGAACTTTAAGGCATCTTGAGAAAACAATATTGTCATACCCGAGTACCGATATGTCTTCGGGTATTTCGAAACCACGCTTATGTACTGCCCTAATGGCTCCTAATGCTACGTAATCGCTGAAAGTAAATATCGCTGAAGGGTGATTGTTTGAACTTAATAGCTCTTGTCCAAATTTATACCCGTCTTCCTCAGAAAGAGCTCCATATTTTATTAATGATTTATCTATTTTAACTTCTGCTTCGGTCAAAGCTTTTTTGTATCCTTTAAATCTTGCTTGAGCGCTTGAATTATATTGAGGTCCATTGATAAAAGCTATCCTACGATGCTCCCGTTCTAATAAATGTTGAGTCGCCAAAAATCCCCCTTGTTCATCATCTATTGCAACGTAATCTGCTCTAATATCGTCAAAATACCTTGCAAGCAATACATACGGAATTGAAGCATCTTCGAGTATTTGCAAGCTTCTTCGTCCTTTTTGTACTGGAGATATAACTACTCCCTCAACTTGTTCAGCTATCATTATCTCAACCGATTTCTCTTCTCTAGCATAATTCTCCTCCGTGTCCTTTAAAATAACGCTGTAACCATTTTTTTCTGCAACTTCCTCTATTCCTTTTACTACTGCTCCAAAAAAGGGGTTAGCATTATCGGCTACCACTACTCCCAAAATGCCAGTTTTATTCAACCGTAAACCTCTTGCTAGACGGTTAGGCCGGTAATCTAATTCTTTTGCAACCTCGAGAATTTCTTCTTTAGTTTCCTCACTAATTTCCCCTTTATCGTTTATGGCTCTTGAGACGGTATTTGCAGAAACACCTACTTTTTCAGCTATATCTTTTATTGTGACTTTATTCATTTTGGTTTGAAAAGGGTTTAGTTACATTATCTCTTTACCCCACATTTTACTATGTGCACGTTAATGTTCACGTTTACGTTAATATAAGTATTTTCTTGATTTTTTATACTGAATATCTTGGATTTTGTCAAGTGTTCAAGGGAGTATTTTAAGGCTTTCATTTCAATTTTGCTCTATAAGTCCTAGGTCTCTTTTTTATAAGGGTAATGTTACGTTCGCCGTTCATTTGTTCTTTTTTTCCCACGTTGTCCTTGAAGAAATGGAAGCTTCCTTTGTTGGAATAAGATCCTCTGACGGTCCTTATAGAACTATTGGCGGGCAATCCTTCCACGTAGTTTTTGTCTTGTTTCTCCCCTTAAATAACTCAGCTAGTAAAAGAAAATCCTAAGACAGTGCTATAGGGGAAGGACCTAAAACCACTCAAAACGGCAGTAAGAGCTTCGTAGATACCAGGGAGTCACTTGACTTCTAAGCCACACGTTTGTCTGATAAAAAAGTTGAAGCAATAAAAAGTGGAAATTTTATTTGGTCGCCCGCACACCCAGTTTGGTTAGTTTTTCCATTTATTCTATAATCGCAGTGATTAAGAAGGCGCCACGACAACCATCGTGAATTAACTGGTGAGGATTTCGTGGATAAAATGCTTGAGGTGTTGCTAAATAAAGCGGAAGTTGCTTTGTGAAACGTTAACCGCCCCAGATTAAAGTATTTCTTTTGCTATTCTGATATGGGGCTAGTCAGGCCTGAGTAGGCAAGATTGTTATCTCCCGATAGATCAAAAGCCAAACAGCTCGAACTTGAGAATGATGGCAAGGCAGTATCATTTACTGTGAACAATTTCCACATATGGAATATAGTTCTCTTATCACCGAAAAGTTCCTAGTTTAAAAGTTGATAATCCAGGATAAATCAGACTGATATTCCGCATTCTACCGGGAAGAGGCCTAAAACAGCCTGTTTTACTTCGCCTTATCAATTCTAAAGATTCTATTTTATATCTCGTGTTACGCCCACCTATCGAGATAAGAATACTGCTTGTAACGATTTCCCGCTTACTTGGGAATCGCCAGATCCCCTACTTTTGCCTCAAAACTACCGATGAGTTGTCCCTCGCATACCTTTTCGTGGACGTCGAGAATAACGACCTTACCTTTTGGTTCTTCTGTTTTTGGAATTACTTCAATTAGCTCACCGGTATCTGGATCCTTAACGGACTCTGCTAAATATAGGTCAAAAATGTCATCTATGTTTATTCCTTCCTTCTTGCCACAGTTTCCGGTAATCCCGCCTAGAATAACCTTATTGCTGCCGACACCGGCAAGGGAAATCACGCGGCACTTTAACTCCTCCGGTTTCTCTCCACCATTCTCGTCTCCATTTCCGGTGGCTTCCTTTCTCTGGGCGACTAGCGCCGATGCAGAATCATTTAGTGCTCCCGCAGCACTTGCCGAAACCGTGGATAGGGCTTTTTCAACCGCTTCTCCAACGACGCTGTCGGAGAATTCTTTCGTTCCAAAGGTGATCTGGTTGACCCAGGCCGGAGGGTTCGCCCCAGCACTGATTGTGAAATTTGTTGCTGAAATTTGAGTTTGCCAGGAATCGTAAAGCTTGAGGCTGTAATTACCCGGAGTCATGGATGGTGTTGGATTCCAGCTCCAAGTTACACAACTGCTGGAAAAAGTACTTGATTTATAATTTGAAAACATTGGCGGTCCTACTGAAAAACCTCCAGGATCGAAAAACTGTATCGTGAAAGTAGAGGGTGGGTTTGGATCCAGGTAACCTGCGGTAATTACTTCTCCCGGGGCGTAGACGTTTTTATCAGTGCGAAGTCCTCCTGCACATACATTAGTGCTTATCTGAGACACAGAACCAATCATTGCTCCCAGGTTGAATGATGCACTGGTCTGTCCTTCTGCTTTTCCAGTAGTGGAATCTGCGGACAGTATTTCACCCGTATAAGCGCTGATTACCCGATAGCTCATGTTGACTCTGACCGTAGCGCCGGTGACCGACAAAAAACCCAGGCTTATTTTTGACTCAGTGATGTCAATATTTGTCACGCTCCCCGTGACTATAGCATCAGCCCCTGCAAGGGACGAAGCGGCTGCCAGATCAGCATTGTTTGAGGGATTTAGTTGTTGTTCGAACAATATGCTTTCGATCTCCTGTCTCTCCAGCACGTTAAATTCACTATTTACCAACCGCTCCTTCAACATATCGGCCAGCCCGTTGCTTACGTTGGCAAAACCCGAGTTACTTTTATCCTCAAAGCTCACAACCGCAATATTGAGATCGGTGGCTGCAGTACCTGCCGCCGGTCTGTTAACCATGACCACTAGAGTCTTGGTATTGTTATCCTCATTTGATTCATCTACTTTATCGAATGGGTCGTCCACCACGACCTTCAATTCATTCTGACCCGGCTGGGCGGTCCAGGTGAAAGTAACCGTATCATCTTTTCCAGCATCCAGACCAAAAGTTACCGGTTTATAATCTTGTCGATTTCCATTTACGTAGAGTCGAACGTAAAATTTCCTAGTGTCGTCAGAGCCGCGATTCAACACTTGGGCCGAGACTTCTACCTGT
>JAGXLB010000039.1 GCA_018334915.1 Candidatus Bipolaricaulota bacterium | reverse complement strand
GAGGGTTTTTTTAATTTTATTAAAATTGAAAAATGACATGCTTTCCTCCAGAGTAATTGACGACAGGACGACTTATTATGCATATAAATATATAGTTTAATTACATATATAATGATAGTATAATTGTGTAAATTCTTCAAGGGGTTATAGACCGCTTGTAGCGTTCTGATCCCCCTTCTTCACGATTTTTATTGCCTACCTCAATAGTTTCTCAAACCTTTAACCATCAGGTGGAAGCGAAACTTAACTTATGAAGGTTGACTTCATTTTTTAACTTCAAGCTCACTACCCCTTACCTGGCTGCCGGGATTTTGTCTACTATTAAGCTAAAAGGTTAAATCAGTTGCCAAGTAAGGGGTAGTGAGCAGTCGTCCTGACCAGAGGGAAGAGGGATAACTTTGTCGTTGGTGAAAGAAGTGAGTGGTTTATTATTTGAGTTCGACCTCTCTGGCGTAATTCCCGCTTGCCGGCGACGAAATAGGAAGTTTTCTTATTAATAACTCTGGTTTATAATGATTTTGGAATATTCCGATCTAGAATAAAACTATAATTTGTAGAGGTCGAGATGAGGAAAAATAAAACTGGAAAATTGTTAAATATAGCTCACCGCGGTGCCAGGAGCCTGGCGCCGGAAAACACTCTGATTGCCGGGCGCAGAGCTTACGAAGCCGGTGCTGACGCCTGGGAATTTGACGTTCGGCTTACCGCTGACGAGAAATTGGTTGTTATTCACGACGAGACCCTTCAAAGGACTACGAACGCGAGGAGGGTATTTCTCGATAGCGAAAGTTACAGGGTTGATAGCTTCGAATTCCCGGAAATCGAAAGACTCGACGCCGGTAGCTGGTTCGAAAGAGAGGATCCATTTGGCGAAATTAACCAGGGAAGAGTTTCTACGGGAGATTTGAGAGCCTATCGAGGAGCTAAGGTGCCATCTCTTCGCGAAGCCCTCGACCTCACGAGAGAGCTGGACTGGCGGGCCAATATTGAACTAAAACCTCTGACCGGGTCCGGTAAACTCCTTTCGGAAGTATTGCGCCAGCTTGTTGACCTGGTGGAGGAGCTTGGTATGGAGGATGACGTGGTTGTTTCTTCTTTCGACCACGGGGTGATTCGGAAGTTACATAATTATAATTCGAATATCGCCGGAGCTTTGTTAATTGAAGAAACTATTTTACGACCAGTTAAGTACTTAAAGCGAAATAAGGTAAATATCTATAATTTACCTGCTTCTCTTCCGGGGACTGAAAAAGGGGACCGAATAATCAGGAATGTAAACAAGGCGGACCCCCAGTACAGAGTAAACGTATGGACCGTTAATAAGGGAGAAAAAATGAAGGAGTTGCTTGCCAGCCCGTTTATCGACGGAGTAATTACGGATTACCCCGGTAGACTCTCCGGAATTATGACCCGGGAAAGTTAGGACCTCCTCTGACAAAACTGTTCCCAAGATGTCCTTTTTTGGAAGGGTGAAGGATAAGTTTAACTCCTAAGAATGTACGGAATTTTATGATTTCCTTGACAAGGACCTTTTTTCTTGTTATTTTTACTTTTGGTTATGTCTGATATTCTTGCAGAAGAAAGAAGGAGGAAGATTTTAGAGGAACTGGAGGCGGAAGGAACTGTTAAGACCGCCCAGCTGGCAAAGCTATTTTCCGTCTCGGAGGTCACGATCCGGCGAGACCTTGAAGTTCTTAAGGAAGAGGGGAAATTGAAGAAGGTTCACGGCGGGGCTGTAGCAAACGAAAAAGACTTCAAGTCTTCCTATCAGGGGGATACGATTACCTTTGAACCTTCTTTTCAAGAGAAAGCCGAGGTAAACAGGCACGAAAAGGAGAAGATAGGAGAAAAGGCAGCTTCTCTGGTTAAAGACGGGAGTTCGGTTTTTATCGGGACCGGTACAACCACGATGCAGATCGTAAAAAACCTGGGGGATAGATCTGCCCTTACGGTAGTAACGAACTCACTGAACCACGGATTGGAGCTCTCGAGAACTCCCGACTTAGAGGTGCTGATGACCGGGGGACAGTTACGGAAGAATACCTCCGCTTTGGTTGGACCTATTGCCAAACGATCGTTCGAAGAAATCTACGTCGATACGTTATTCCTGGGAGTTAACGGTATATCTATCGATCAGGGTTATACAGTACCCTCGCTCAGGGAAGCGGACGTGGCTCGTAGCGTAATGAGAATGGCCAATGAAGTAATTATAGTGGCAGACTTCTCGAAGTTTGGCAAGGTAAGTCATGCAAAAGTTTCCGAAATCGACGGGGCGCATAAGATCATAACTGACGACAAGGTTGACGATTCATATCAGGGTGCATTTTCCGATATAGGAGTAGAACTCTTATTGACTTAAAAGAGGGTTCTAAGTTGGTGGATTTTTGGTCTCCAGCATTCAAACGGGTACTGATCTCAAATAAGAGGTCTGATTGGTAGTTTAAAATCAATCATTTCCTAGGGTGTAATCGAATACCTGGTAAGTTTGAGGGCTGGAGGATTGACTGCTGGATATCGCTTTTTGAAGTTCTTGGCTGTAGTTATAAAGAGTTTTTATACAAGTCCGTCCGGAAAAGCGGGGTAATGGACTCCAGCCCAGCTCAACCGAAAAAAATCTTTTAAACTGAGATCGAGCTAAACCTCCTGCAGCGCCTCTTCCATGGTATTTAGTGAACCGATTACGTCCTCGAGAGAGTAAAGCTCGAGAATGATGGTTTTTTTGCCACCATAGTCTCTCAACTGGTCAAGCAACCGTGCTAGGTCTATATTTCCTTCGCCCAGCTTTCCGTGATCGTCTTCTTCGCCGGAGTTGTCATGGAAGTGAAAGTACAGAGGCTTTAATTCCAGTAGTTCGTGCAGCGTGCCTGAAACGTTACCGTGTCCGGTATCCAGGAGGAAAGAAGCGTTGGGCCAGGGGGAAATCAGGTGATCGACTTCTTCCGGGTTGTCACAAAGCCCACCGGCCAGGTTTTCAATCAGGAGCTCCACTCCACAAGAGTAGGCGTATTCAGAGAGCGTATTTAGGGATCTCAGCGAATTTCTTACGTATTCTTCCCGGGGCACTTTTAGCGGTTCGAGCGCCTCCTCCGGAGGCAATACTTGATCGAAATACCGTCCCCCGGGGTGGACAACCACGTGGCGAGCGCCGAGTTCGGATGCCATGTCGATCGAGTCCCTGGCAAAGTCGACGTAAACTTTCCTGATCGCCTCTTCCGGGTGGGCGAGGTCGTCGTAGAAGAAAGGCACGTGGACGGAATAAGCGAGTTCGTGTTTATTTTTCAACGCTCTTAATTCCTGGATGGCCTTCCCCGGATTCTCAAGTGGCTTTGCAAGTGCGATCTCGACTCGGTGGGGTTCGAGTCCGGCCTCCAAGAACTCCTCCGTTGCCTGGACCGGATCGTGAGGGTATGTTAAAGTAGAGACTCCGAGCGTTAATTCTGAACCAAGGGTATCTTCCATCTCCTGCTGTAGTTGAGCTATGTTCAATCTTTACCTCCGATTTTCGGTGTTAGGTTTCGGCATGTTATCGCGCAGTGAACGAATAATTGTACGAAAAATCTCGGGAAGAACCTAATGATTGAATCCTTCTTACCACGCCGAAACATGCTTACACTAACATAACTAAAATCCTTGTGTTAACCGGGTTGATAAACTACGATAAATAAGTACAGTGGCAATCAGGAAAAGGAGGTAGAAGCACCTTGGAGAAGAATATTTCTCAAAAGAAACTGGATGACGTAATAGATGCGGCACAGGACCACCTGTTTGAGATTAAGAAGGACGAAGGGTACTGGCAGGGGGACTTTAAAAGCAATCCGACCATCGAATCGGAACATTTGATGCTTGCCGAGTTTCTCGGAATTCAGGACGAGGAAGAATGGGATAAGATAGTAAATTACCTGAAACGGAAGCAGCTAGACGATGGGTCCTGGAACATTTTTCCCGGAGGCAAGGGGAACCTATCGACTACTGTCGAGTGCTATTTTGCCCTCCGACTTGCCGGTGAACCATCTGACGGAGAAAGATTGACTAGAGCCCGAGAGTTCATCATGGATCGAGGCGGAATCCCTGAGTCAAGAGTTTTTACCAAGATATGGCTTAGCCTATTTGGCATCTGGGATTGGGATAACATTCCGGAGATGCCTCCCGAGCTAATATTCTTTCCCGATTGGTTTCCGATAAATATCTATGAATTCGGATCCTGGGCCCGGGGAACTATCGTACCGCTGTTGATCGTAATGAGCAAACGACCCGTCCACGAGTTGCCCGAGGAGAAGAAGATTCCCGAGTTATACCCTGAAGACTGGGACGGATCACCGGAGGAAGAAGATGAAGATTATCCTCTATTTTCCTGGTCCAGGTTATTCCAGGTCGCCGACGATGCCCTCAAATACTATCACAAATTACCCTGGCAACCGGGAAGGGAAAAAGCGATCGAAAAATGCGAGCAATGGATACTGGAGAGACAGGAGGCCGACGGGAGCTGGGGCGGAATTCAACCACCCTGGGTTTATTCTCTGCTTGCCCTATATACACTCGGTTATTCCGTCGACGATCCTGTTATGGAAAAAGGTATAGAAGGACTTGATTCGTTCTCAATGGAAGCGGAGGACGAATTAAAACTCCAGGCGTGCGTATCTCCAGTATGGGATACTGCCTGGGCAATTATTTCGCTGGTCGAGTCCGGGGTTCGTCCGGACCATAGTTCACTGGATGAGGCAGGAAGATGGTTGCTGGATCAGGAGATAAGAACAAAAGGAGACTGGGCTGTTGATCTCGAAGACGTGGAGCCTGGTGGCTGGGCATTTGAGTTTGCAAACGAAAATTACCCCGATACTGATGATACAGCCGAAGTCATTATTGCCCTGGACGAGATCGAATTATCTTCTCGCCAGCAGGAGAAGATAGAGGCAATCGATAGAGGTGTTCAGTGGTTAATGGCCATGCAATCCTCAAATGGTGGCTGGGGTGCCTTCGACGTTGATAACGATAATGAGCTACTATACGAGATTCCGTTTGCCGACTTCGGGGCGATGATTGATCCCCCGACGGCGGACGTCACCGCCCACATCCTGGAAATGATGGGTAGGTTGGGGTTTGATCTGTCTGATAAATCGGTTAAGAGGGGCTACGAGTTTATCAGGGAAAAGCAGAACGAGGATGGTTCCTGGTTCGGTCGCTGGGGAGTAAACTATATTTATGGTACCGGCTCAGTCCTGCCAGCTCTGGATGAACTTGACGAGGACATGTCCAAACCGTACGTCCGTAAGGCAGTGGACTGGATCAAAGAGCATCAAAACAGCGATGGTGGCTGGGGCGAGACTGTTGAATCCTATTCTAATCCTGAACTGGCCGGAGAGGGAGAAAGCACACCTTCGCAAACTGCCTGGTCGCTGATAAGTTTGATTGCGGCTGGAGAGATTGATGCTCCCTCGACTAAGAGGGGGGTAAAGTACTTGCTGGATCAGCAAACAGAGGAGGGAACATGGGAAGAGGAGAATTATACCGGGACGGGGTTTCCGGGGGATTTCTACATAGGTTACGTTCTCTACCGTCATTATTTCCCCCTCCTGGCTCTGGGACGATACAGGCGAGAATTGAACCGGTGAGATGACCATTTGCTAAGTTTTCTGGGTCTTCCGAGTTTGTTGCCGGAATTGGTTTAGGGGATGGTGATAGTTTGAAACCAGAGAAAGTACAGAAGATAGGAGTAATTGCGGACAGCCACGACAATATGGATCTTCTGGATAAAGCCGTTGATATCTTCACGAAAGAAGGCGTCGATCTGGTGTTGCATGCCGGGGATTTTATATCTCCATTGACCGCGAATCCCCTCTCAAGTCTCCAGTCTGATCTGGTCGGAGTTTTCGGCAATAACGACGGCGATAAACTCTTCCTTCGTCGCAGATTTGAGGAAGAGAGCGTGGGAATAATAGAACGGGGACCTCATCGGCTCGAACTCGGAGAGCGGACGGTTTTCTTGATGCACGAACCAAGACTGCTAGAAGTCCTGGAGCGTAGTTCCGTTCCCGATTTGATAGTCTATGGTCATACTCACGAGGTGGACGTGAGGAATGGTCAGCCTCTCGTGGTCAATCCTGGAGAGGTAGGGGGCTGGCTGACCGGGAGGTCGACGGTCGGACTGGTGGATTTGGACGAGATGGAAGTGGAGATAAAGGAAGTAGCTGGCTGAAAGATATTTAGCCAGAGTAGTTAGAGTTAGTCGAGTAATTCTGGATTCAGTTCTTTCACGATCCCCGTACATCATTGTTTTGTCCTCCTGTGCCTCCTGCCTATTACCTGGCAACTGATTTAACCTTAAAATCCTACCAGTAGACAAAATCCCGGCAGCCAGGTAATAGGCAGGAGGCTTGAACTAAAAAATATAATGATTTCTCCTGTCCTTCAAATTGTTTCCGACGGTGGTGAAAGAACTGAGTAGAAAACACTTGATTGTTTGACCTGAACCCGAGCCCTCCCCACTTACCTGGCAACTGATTTGGCCTTAAAATCTTACCAGTAGAGGAAATCCGGCAGCCAGGTAAGCGGGAAAGGCCTGGAGAATGTAGTGGAGTTTTAGTTCATATTACGAGTCGATTTCTTACGATGGCGAAAAAGTCGAGACTAAAGGAAGGACCAAATTGTGACGGCTGCTCCAAGCGGGAGACAGTAGTAGGAAAACCTGCCGAGCTTTCCTTGCCTAATTATCTTAAGCAGCAACTTTATTGCGATCATCCCGGTGATAGCGGAAGTGACGGTCCCCAGAACATAACCCCAGAGCTCGATCGAACTACCTGACGCTCCGAGGAACCCTTCCCCTACCTTTAAAACGTTTGCCCCCAGTACGGCGGGAACCATAAGGATGAATGAAAATTCTGCCGCGAAATCCGGTTCAAGTCCCTTTACCAGTCCTGCTGAAATCGTGACGCCGCTTCGCGATATTCCGGGAAACAATGCTCCCACCTGGGCCAGACCTATTGGTATTGATTCCTTCCAGCTAAAAGTATTTAAATTCTTGTGGGATCTTTTTACGTATCTCAGTGACACCAAAATCGCCCCAGTTATAATTAAACCGACTCCGGTAACTCTAGTGGAGTCAAACGAAGCCTCTATCCAGCCTTTGGCTACCAGTCCGACGATAACGATAGGAACCGTCGCGATTATCAGGTTGACCAGGTAACTTCTCTCCTCTCGAGATCCGTTAACCAGAGAGCGGACTATCCCCCAGATTCTTTTCCTAAAGAGGAATAATACACTCAGTAAAGTACCAAAGTGGAGTAAGGCACTCAGGAGGGTCCGAGGTCCTTCCATTCCGAATATATCCTGGAAAATTACCAGATGACCGGAACTGCTTATCGGAAGAAATTCCGTTAACCCCTGGATGAATCCCAGTGCTACGTAGCGAAACACGGTAATCTACGTCGGGGTGATAGCTGCGACCCGGGAAAGTCGATTGGTGACCTTGTCTTTACCTATCAGTTCCATGGTCACGAATAACCCGGGTGAAACTTCTCGCCCCGTGAGTCCCACCCTACAGACCTGAGCTATGTCCCCCAGATCCTTATTCCTTGAAGCCAGGAAGTCTCGGGTAATTTCCTCTAATTTCTCCGATTGGAAGTTTTCTTCAGAGAGTTTTTCCAACCTCGTGGCTAATTCACCAACTAGTTCTCCATTTTCCTCCGTCAGGTATTCCTTGATAGGAGTATCGTCGTAGTCAAGTTCCCGGCTAAACACGAAATCACTGGATTTTGCCAGCTGTCTGAGTGTTTTATTTCTTTCCCGTAAGTGGTCCGTCAGCTTGGTTAACCTGGTGTTATCCAGTTTGTTAAGCTGGACCTCGCTAACTGGAGTTTCTTCCAGCAAAAACTTGGTTAGGCTATTAACTAGTTCCTCCGGATCCTTGCGTTTCATCCATTGATGGTTGATCCAGAGAAGCTTCTCCTCGTCGAAGACCGCGGAGCTTTCCCCTACGGCCTCGAGGGAAAAGTACTCGATCAATTCACGCGGAGAAAATATCTCCTGATCTCCGTGGGACCAGCCCAGTCTCGCCAGAAAGTTCATAAGTCCCTCGGGAAGGATTCCTTTTCTTCTGTAGTTAAGGACAGACGTCGCCCCGTGGCGTTTGCTCAATCTTTTATGATCTTCGCCAAGAATCATCGGAAAATGGGCGAACTTTGGGGGGTCGATGTCCAGAGCCTCGTAGACCAGGACCTGTTTTGGTGTATTGTTGAGGTGGTCGTCGCCTCGCATAACGTGGCTTATGTCCATCTCCGAGTCGTCGATCGTACAGGCGAAATTATAGGTAAACGTCCCGTCAGACCGTCGAATTACGAAGTCCTTCAAGTCTTCCGTCTCGTAGTTTACTTTACCGAGTACCAGATCGTCGATCAGAACTGATTCCCCGTCAGGAATGCGGAACCAGAGAGCGCCTTCTTGTTCGTAAACTCTTTCTTTGTTCAAAAGCAGTTCCGCTTTTTCCTCGTATTTACCGGACCGTTCAGTCTGGCGATAGTATTCGTCCCAGGTCAAACCCATCCAAGAAAGCGATTCCTTGATCTGATCAATTGATTCTTCTGTGGACCTTGTCTGGTCAGTATCCTCTATTCTCAGGATAAAATCCCCGTCTTTACCTCTGGCAAATAGCCAGTTAAATAGTGCAGTTCTCGCTCCGCCCACGTGAAGGTGGCCGGTTGGTGAAGGGGCAAATCTTACTCTAACTGTCATAAATTCTTTCTCCCGTAATTCAGTTTTCCTCTTCAGTGAGTCTGCCTTTGATTCCTTCCGCGGCAATCATTCCGGTTATAGCTGAATAGACTATTCCTCGCGAATGGCCTGACGCGTCTCCAGCCACGTAGAATCCGTCCAGTTTTGTTTCGAGGTCTCTGGTTACCTCGTACTTCGTGTCGTAAAACTTTATTTCTGGTGCGTAGAGTAAAGTGTTGTCCGAAGTAACTCCCTCAATGATATTGTTTAGTCTCTCCAGTCCCTCAATTAGGTTTACGGTGACCCTGTCCGGCAGTGCCATCGATATGTCCCCGGGTGTATAGTCGGAAAGGGTCGGGCTATAAGGAACCCGACTGACCCTCTTTTCTGTCGATCTCCGGCCGTTCTGTAAGTCCTTGATTCGTTGTAGTATTGGCTTGCCTCCGCCCAACGTGTTGGCCAGCTTTGCTATCGACCTTCCGTATTCGGTCGTGTCCTCTATTGGATCGGTTAATGTGATTCTGGATAGGAGGGCAAAGTTAGTGACTTCCGATTCGTTAGAGTTCTCGGCGTGGCCGTTGATCAGTGTAAAGTCCTCGTAGGGCTCTTTAACTACAAAACCACGAGGGTTCGTGCAAAAAGTTCGGACCATGTCGTCGTAGGTTTCCGTCCTCAACCGGAATTTGGCGTCGTACATTACTTCTTCTATTGGCTGGTAAATTTCGGCTGGAAATTCGACTCTAATCCCGACATCGATAGGACCGTACTTCGTTTCGATGTCGAGAGAGTGGGCGACCTCTCTCAACCAGTAAGCGCCCGACCGTCCTGGCGCGGCGATTACATAAGGAGCCACGTAGTCCTCTTCGGTTGTGGATAAAGTGTATTCATCGCCATCGTAAGATATCTCTTCTACCTTTGTCTCTAAGGCAATTTCAACTCCTTTTTCCTCCAGATGGTGATAGAAATTCTCTATCACTTCCCGGATCTTTTTGGTCCCGATATGACGCTGTTTACCCGGAATGAATTCGATACCATACTTTCCGGCCTTTTTTCTGAGTTCCTGGAGTCCCGATTGAGATTCCCCGGAATAAGTGCTCCCACCGCCGAAGTCCGCGAATATCTGATCTATTTCGTCTATATAGGGGATAAGTTCATCGCCCTTTCTGTTGAAGGTGGTGGGGTCGCCTCCAATGTTAGGGGTCAAGTTGAGTTTTCCGTCTGAAAACGCCCCTGCTCCCCCGACCCCGTAAGTTATGCTTTCGCGCTCCTGGGGTGCTTTTCCTCTTTCCAGAATTGTTATGTCGAAGTCCTCGCTGGCGAATTTACTGGCACCAAATAGACCAGCTGGTCCGGCACCTACCAGCAACACGTCCCGTCGTTTCATGATTTAATACTCCTTTTTTCTCCTTCTAGTAAAATGTGGGCTCTTTTGCTCTCGAACAGCTCATTAAGTTCATCTATCACCAGGCTGGGCCTGGCCCCTTCGACTTCGGTCTCTTCCTTTCCGTTCTTTTTCCAGACCACCGGGATTCCTGCGTTATTTGCCCCGATAACATCGTATTCAAGAGAGTTACCAATGTAAATAGTTTTTTCCGGATTGGAATCTAACTTCCTCATGGCTATGTAGAAAATTCTGGGGTCTGGCTTTGCAAGATCGTGTTCCCCACTTACGGTTATACCGTCAAACCAATTTTCAATCCCCAGAAGCTCTATTTTTCTTCGCTGCAGGTGCGAAGGGCCGTTTGTCAGCAGTCCTAACTTGAATTTTCCCGAAAATCTTTTGAATAGTTGTGACACGCCTGGATATAGAGACAGGGAGTCTTCTCTGATTCTGGTGAACTTTCTTCCAAGTTCTAGAATTTCCTCTTTGCTGTAATTTTGGTTCTTCAACAGGTTCCAGAATATCCGGTTTCTGTACCCCATATCCAGCTGCCTAACTTCTCCAGAAATTGCTTTGTCGAACTCGATTCCAAATCCTTCCCGGTAATCCTCAGGTGTGAGAGGTAAATCGTCTGCTTCTTCCACGGAAAAGGTTCTTAATAACCCTTCCTCCAGTCCCGTTTTGTACCTGCACAGCGTACCGTCCAGGTCGAACATCAACGTTGTCAAGTGTTTAATAGTGGCCATCTAAATTCTCCTTTTATTATCTTTTATCTGCGTATTGGTCTCTGGATCAGGTATAATAACTAGCAATCCGGCTGGTTTCCCAGCAACTTGTAAAATCTTCTATGTCCTAGGAATTATAGAGTGGAATGAAGTCTCTTCTAGACCAACCTTGTTATTAATCTCGTCTCTTACGAGATAATTATTAGCTGAATTAAGTCCGTAAAAATTGCAAGATTAACTGCACTTCAAAAACAAAAAGCGAGCCCACCTAATTTGATATCTCCCAACCGGTATAAGATAGTATGGGGGTAGAAGTTATCCGTCAACCTTCAAACTAATGGTGACTCAATATGAAAATTATAAGTGGTGAGAAGAAGGGCCATAAGATATTCGGACCCGGACCAGAGGAAATTAGGCCCATGCGGCATTCTGTCAGGAAAGCTCTTTTTGACATCCTTCAAAACGTAATAGAAGGGAGCAGGTTTCTGGACCTGTTTGCTGGAACCGGAGGGGTAGGACTGGAGGCTCTTTCCCAGGGGGCCAGCCATGCTACTTTCGTAGATAACCTATCCGAGTCCGTGAAGCTTGTCGGGAAAAGTATCGAGAAGCTCGGTTATCAGGAAGTTGCTACTTTGTACGAAATGGAGGTCTCTGCCGCCCTGGATAAGTTCGAAAGCAGGGACAGGAGGTTCGATATTATCTTCCTCGGTCCGCCCTATGAAAAGGGGTTAACAACAGAGACTTTAAACCAGCTTAAGAGGACGAACGTAATTAGGCGGTGGGGTATTGTGGGGGTTGAAGTATTTTTTAAGACGGATTTGAATGAAGCTTATGGAGTACTGGAAAAAATTGATTCCCGGGAATATGGCCAGTCAAAGTTGGTAATTTACCGCAATAAGCCTTGAAATTAATTGTTATATACCATTTTTTTAACTTCTCTACCGGCTTAATTCAGTTTTAAATCCGACCTGCTCGGATATTAATTTAAACCAGTGAAACTTTTTATGATACCTTCGAGTTGGCCTTCAGATAATTTTTAGAAATTTTGCCATGCGGGTTTGACAAATAATCAAGTTATTGTTATACTGATTTTAGTGGTAAAATAGCTGTAATCCAGTTTGCAACTGGGTTACAGTTGGATATGTTGTTAAGAACTTTTTATAACTTTATTTGTTTTTTTAGCAATTATATTTATTAAATTATGAATTAATTTGATTATACCATAAGGAGGTATAACACAATGAAATGGGGCGGATATTCTAACAAAGCTGCAGAGAAACTGACTAAGACCGTAGGTAAGATCTTTGGTGCGAAGGGGCTTTCTGTTCTGCTGACAGTTGGTGTTTTTGCTTTATTAAGTGGTGCCATTCATAAGTGGACCTAGTTTCTTGATGGAAATCCTGTTTTAATAATTAGAGACAATTATGAATTCAAAATGTCTGAATGAAATATTTTGAAATGGAGATGATACGTTTATATAATAAGGATCGCAGATAGTAAAACATCCAGTTTTTAGACGAGGTAATATCTAGTTGTCGTTTAAAGCGAAAGTATTTTATTTATTTACAGTTACATTGGGAGCATTAGGAGTAGGTTGGTATCTACCAACCCTGGATTATAGTTCTCTTAATTTTAAC
The DNA here is from genome assembly GCA_018334915.1 of Candidatus Bipolaricaulota bacterium. GTDB lineage: Bacteria > Bipolaricaulota > Bipolaricaulia > M55B111 > M55B111 > JAGXLP01. Next base: position 4,265 of record JAGXLB010000039.1, on the reverse strand, counting down.
TTTACGGTTCTTGGTTTAATTGCTGCCTTTGCTTTTTTTGCAGAGATTTACGAGATTGAGATATTACCTCGGCACTCGGTTTCAGTTTCCACTGCTATTTATTTAAGTATTGTGTATATTGGAGAGGTTTCTGTGGCTGTTGCTTTGACCTTTCCGGCTGTATTTGCCTCGGAGTCCCTTATGAGAGGGATTAATGTTTTCCGAGGAGATTCATCAGTTTTATCATCGCTCCAAAAAATAGCCTTTAACACGTCTCAGGCTATAGTTTCTATCGTAGCAGCAGCACATGTCTTTAAAGCAGTAGGAGGTCACCCTCCTCCTTTTGTTGCCATTTATGATTACCTTCCTCCTATGTTAGCTTTCTTGACTTTTACCGTCATTAACATCTCATTGGTATCTGGGATCATTTCTCTAGCAGAAGGAGAAAACTTCCTTTACCAGATGAAGTTTAGTTTGCGCAACCTCCACATTCAGGTTTTTTCCCTGGGTGTTTTGTCAGTTTTGATAGCCGTAATTTACGCTAGTTCCCCCTGGAATCTAATTCTTGTCGCGGTTCTTCTCCTGCTGGTAAATACTTCCCTAAGAAGTTACGTGAACCTCCGCGAGCAGGCAAAACAAACTTTCGAGATGATAATGGATTTACTTAACGAGCGTGATCCTTATACACACGCACATTCCGAATCCGTTGGCGATTTGACCGAAGCGATAACAGAAAAACTGCAAATCAGCCCTGAAAAGAAGGAGGACATAGTCTCTGCAGCCCGAGTGCACGACATCGGTAAACTGGGTATCCCGGACAGCATATTGCTCAAAGAGGGCAAACTTGACGATGCCGAGTGGGAAAAAATGAAAGAGCATCCAGTATTGGGTGCAAAAATCTTAAGCGGGTTAAAGATTTATGAGGGCGCTGTAGATATCGTAAGGCACGAGCACGAGCGCTGGGACGGCAGCGGTTATCCAGAAGGCCTGAAGGGCGAAGATATTCCGCTCGGTTCCAGAATAGTGGCGGTAGCTGACGTGTGGAACGCCCTGAGAACGGAACGTCCGTATAGAGGAGCCCTGGAAAAGGACGAGGCAATTGAGGAGATAAAAGACATGGCGGGAGTTAAGCTTGACCCGACGGTCGTCGAGGCCCTGCTGGCCATTGTCGAATCTCAATCGGAGAATAATAATTAATGCTATTGCTATGGGGTGTTGTAGCAGGAGTCTTAATTGGATTGCTTAGAGGTGGCAAGGTAGCCAACCTCGAAAAAATGGGAACTAATCATCTATGGCTGGTTACCCTTGCGTTGATAATTCAATTACTGATTTTCCCCCTGTTTTCCGAAGAACCGCTCATATCATTTGGAACAGAACTATTTCATCTAGGTTCCTACTTACTCCTGTTTGTTTTCGTGATTGTGAACTGGAAGGTCTGGCAGATTCCGATTATGGGTCTGGGCATGACGTTAAACCTTCTGGTAATCGGCATAAATGACGGGTTCATGCCAGTTTCCGTTGAGAGTCTTAAGCGGGCAGGTGAAAGCGAAGTAGCAAAAAGTTTGCTTGAGAATGGAACTTATGGTAATGTAATAAAGATGAGTGATTCGACAATTCTAGATATTTTAGGAGATTGGTTATATCTACCTGAATGGTTCCCTTTTTCCACTGCGTTTAGCCTCGGAGACACGATTATCGCCATTGGACTGGTCTTTTTTTTCGGCCTGGGAATGGTAAGCAAAACTACAATAAATAAATGAACCAATACAAAGAGGGCCAGGTTTCCCTCGCCCGTGCTGACTCGAACAGCAACCTTGACCGGTCTGGGAAAAATTGACGCTTCCAAGGAGGCTGAGGAGCGCTACAAACCCTGGACCGTCGGGCTATGAACCCTAATCTATGGTCGACACCATGTCACGGACTTCCCGGCGCCGCATCCGGGCTTTTACCCTCTTCAAGTTATGCGGCGTTCGATATCTTAATTGGAATAATACAAAGTATCTGTAAATATTTTGTGAAAATCTATAGATTTTTTATATGACAGGCTTAAAAAATAAAAAACCGTTTAATCTATATTCCTAGAAATCTAATATCATAAATTCGACAGATTATAATTGATAGGATCTATTGGTTCAAGGGAGAAAATAGGAGGGGCTTTCCTATAGCTCGAAGACAGTGACTCCTTCGCCCCCCTCGGATGGTGGAGGTCCGTAACAATTTTTTATCAGGTTAGAGGATCTTAGATGATCTCGAATGTTTCGTCTAAGAGTACCTGTTCCTTTGCCGTGAAGTATTCGTCCTTTTGTTCTCTCAGATCTAATGAGACGATCCACGTACTTGTCTACTTCCCTGAGAGCTTCTCTGACGGTCATCCCCCGTACGTTTATTTCGAATCCCACTGGTCCCGAAGACTTACTGTAATTTACACCGCTCTCGGACTTTTTGCCGGATTTCTTTCCTTTTTCGGGGGGATTTCTTAGGTCGGAAAGTTCGGTAGTAAGCTTCATGCCGTTAACAGAGACTTCGATCTCCTCCTCGTCCTTGACTCTCACTATTTCGCCCGTCTGTCCGGTACTTTTAATTGAAATTATCTGACCCGGACTTAGATCTTCGAGCTTGAGAGGTGATTGTTTTTCTTCGTGTCGAAGTTTTTCTTTCCCGGTTTCTAACTTTTCTTCCAGTTCCTTTACCTTCTTTAACGCCTTTCTTGCCCCTTCCTCATCCGATTTGCGGGCACTGGATATTGCCTTTTCGATTTCTCTTTTTGCTTTTTCTATGAACTGGTCCAGATCCCGCAGTTCTGACCTCAGGGCGTTTTTCTGGTTTGATTGAAGTTTATCCAGTTTATCGGTGTACTTTTGTTTAACCTCTTTCGCTTCCGTAAGCTTTTCGTCTATCTCTTTCCCCTTCTTCCTTATCTTTCGTTTTTCCTGGACGAGATCCTTTATAATGTTTTCAGCCTGAATTTTTCCTTCGTCCAGGAATTCCTCGGCCCGGGAGATTATCTCGTCGCCCAAGCCCAGCCGGGAAGCAATTATAAATGCGTTACTTTTTCCGGGAACTCCTTCAAGAATGTGATAGGTAGGAACAAGCTCTTCGGGATCGAAATCCACCGAAAAGGTTGCCAGCTGAGGATGGTTGAAGGAGAAGTTCTTGATTGCGGTGAAGTGTGTGGTGACGGCAAATCTCGTTCCGGCTTCCAGTAAGGTTTCGAGTATTGATAAACCTAGAGCCGCTCCCTCCTCTGGATCTGTTCCGGCACCCAGCTCGTCCAGCAGTACGAGACTTTCCGAGTCCATTTCTTCAAATATTCCTACCATGTTCCCCATGTGGGAGGAAAACGTAGAAAGGCTCTGCTCTATGCTCTGTTCGTCGCCAATATCGCTAAAGACGTGGTGGTATATTTCTACTCTTGAGTCCTGATGGGCGGGGATTGGAATACCGGATTGGACCATGAGTGTAAACAGGCCAATGGTTTTTAAGGTAACCGTCTTACCTCCCGTATTGGGGCCCGTTATCGTTGCCCCGTTTTCTGTCCGACCGAATTTTATTGTAATCGGAACGACCTCGTCCTGATCAAGCAGTGGGTGGCGTGCGTCGATTAGGGCGACCCCTTCGTCGTGAGTGAGTTTTGGCGCGGAACAGGAACGCTCCTGGGAAAACGACGCTCTGGCGTAAATGGAATCCAGTTCACCCAGGATCTCCTGATTCTTCCTCAATTCCCACTTATGTTTTTTAAATAATTCCGTTAATTCCCGCCTGATCCTCTTTTTTTCCTCCAGGATTTCCGAAGTAAGGTCCTTCAGCTTGTTGTTGAGCTTAACTGCCGAGGACGGTTCGGCAAATAAAGTTCGACCGGAATTAGAACTCCCGTGGATTACGCAATCTACCCTTTCTTTTGCCGAGCTTATCAGCGGTACGACCAGACGATTCGATTTTTGAACGACTACTTTGTCCTGGATCAAGTTTTTGTGTTTCTCCAGAAAACCCTCAAGTTTTTCCTTAATCTCTGATTCAATCTCTCTCTTTTCCTTGAGTAAATTAAATAATCTGGTCGTGGCCGTATCCCGTATCTCACCTCTGCGGTCTATCTTAGATTTGATTTCCGTTTGCAGATCTTCCAGGCTATTGATGTTTTCCGCCAATTCCGAGAGCCGAAGGGTCTCTTCTGCCGGTTGGTCAAGTATGTACTCTCGTGCCTTCTGGCCGACCTCAAGGGTACTATTTATTTCAAGGAAATCGGTTGCTTTTAGAGGGGGGTGTTCCTCAGCCTGATTTATCAGGGG
>JAGXLB010000038.1 GCA_018334915.1 Candidatus Bipolaricaulota bacterium | reverse complement strand
AAAAGATAAAGCTCAAGAATACAGATCCGCACTCACCAATTTTCAGAAATTGAACGAAATTGCAAAAGGAGAGAGCCTTCAGGAGAAGAAAGCAAACGCAAATGAGAAGATCGGAGCAATTGAGGAACAATTAAGGGAGGAAGAAAGAGAAAATTGGAAGGATCAGCAGAAATTGAAGGATAAAATCAGGGAGTTGAGGAAAGAGGTTGAAGAGTTAAAAAAGCGGAAGAATTTTATGAAGGTTTATGCGAACAAATTGTGAGGGTGACTTACGTTCTTTTAATCATCCATCTTGCCATAGGCCATTCATGTATGCCTTTATCTTTTCCACTACTCTGTCGAACTCCGGTTTTGAACTTGTAAGTCTATCTAACGCTTGATCCCAGTATTCTCTCACTTCTTCAATTTCTTTACGACTTGGAAATTCAGAACGGGTTATTTCCAGGCCTTTAAAACTTGCTTTCTCCTGCAAGGCTTTCCTGATACGACTGTCCTCGAAGTCATTCAGTGTTATCAGCCAGAAGAGGTCAAAATAATCTCTAGCTCTTGCTCTTTGGAAAAGGCTTCTCAGTTTCTCTACAAAGATTTCTTACAAAGAATAGTATTTAATATCAAATTCAGGTACATCTTCAAAGGTATATGTGTTTTCAACGGAAGAAAAATGCACCAATTCGTCCCAAAAAAGATCCAACTTCGTGGTATTTTTCTGTGCAAGAATTGCATCATACTGAATCTTTATTTGCATATAATCAGGATTTTCATGTGTATCTCTTATTCTAAACCCGATTCCAGAAAGGTCGCTAGTATCCGAAAGACTTTCCTCCAAATTCGGCATCAAGTTTTCAATTTTACTTATTACCGTAAAATCCAGGTCCTCGGAGAACCTCCAACGCTGAGGAAAGTACAGTTTGCTTAGAGCGGTACCACCCTTAAAAAGCAATTTATCCGCAAAGGAACTCTGAAATATTGCATAGAGAATCCAAGAATTTACGTAATCTTTCTCCATTAACCCAACTCCTGCTTTCTTGTTTCTAGCTAAAGTCCTCAGTCTATTCTCCGATATCATCTGATACCTCCCCAATCAAGTAACTGCTTTTCGGAAACGTTCAGTCTCAGCTTCCACTTCTGTTTGTAAGGTCCTCTATCCGGCTTTGTAGGATCAAGGAGAGGGTAACCCTCGGTCATGTCGTCTTTAAGTTTAGCTTGCAATTGATCTTCGAGGTCGCTCTCGAAAAGATGTAGAAAGTAATTCAATCTCTTCAGAACTGCGCCGTTCCCAAATTTCAGGGCATAATTTACCAATCTATCAAAAGAAAAATCCTCTCCCAAGTTGTTGAAAACTTTGCTTACCTCTTCCAGCCCCCCGCTATGCTCTAAATGGTCCAGGGAATCTATTAAAGTTTTCTCCGGGGTGGAAATTTGAACCCTTTTGTTTCCGATAGCGTATTCTTTTGCTCCGAAGAACTTGGTTTCGGTTAAAGTCACAAAATGATATTCCAATCCGTGAAGATCTAAAGAAGCTTTTTGCTTGGTTGTTGCGACAAAAACAGTATAGGGAACCTGTTCCGTAAAGCCATGAAAGTTTAATGCGCTAAAAAACCCTATATAATAGGGTTCCACCAGATCGGAGGCGATGATGAACTCGTGTTCTGTAAATTCTCCTTTTTCTCCCGCCTCTAATGGGATAATCAAATATTTTCCACTCTCAAGTCTTTCCAACCACTTTTTATCCGCTAAGTCGCTGGCAATCCTCCTCGCGTTTTGGTAGGAACAACCTAAAGTTTTCTGTATATCCTTTATCTTGATTATGCTTTTGCCCTGGGAGGATAGCGTTGACAACAGTTTGGTCTCATCGGGTGAGAGTCCTTGTTTATCTCTTCTTTTTTTACCTGAATTCATGGGGATCACTTTCTAATTGACTTTGTATATTTATAATGTTTATCCATAGTGTGATCAAAACAATCACACTTTTAATAAGGATTATAAATAAAGGGGAAGAAAAAGTAAAACATTTTTGTGATAAGTCTCCGGAGAGTTAATAAGGCAAGCCTCCGCTCCAGACTTGCTTAAATTTTGTTTTTCAATTAAGGTGAAGCAACTCTTCCGCTCCGGCTATTAGTCCGCTTCGCTTTGCTCTTCCCTCGGAAAGTGTTAAGCATTTTTTTGGGTTATCCTTTTCCACACCTTCCTCGGTCAGAATTGCGCTCCGCTCATTAACTTCCATCATTATCCCCGTTGTTCTTCCTCTTCTATTTGCTGTTGGATTTGTACAAATTTTTCGGAGACTTCTTGCATAAACTGATTTATTGCACCGGTTATTATTATTCTAGCTGGAGTAGGATGTACAGCCATTAGAGTAGTAGACACTTGTGCTAAGGAAATACCTGTATTCTGGCCTGGGAGCGCGAGCCCATAGTTTGAGGGTCCAGATAGGAGCATTTGTTGGTTTTTATTGCCATAAATTCCTATATTGAAAAACAATCTCTTTGGGCTAGCGTGAACATTTTGGCAGGCAAGGTTGTAAAACGGCCTAAGGTGGTCTAATTCAACATCTTTCTCTAAGTCCACTATTTTTACGCTGTCTTGATTCAAGGTCTCGGCTGCCCAACCATTAATTCTGGAAAAGTTTTGCCCGTATTTTTCTTCAAGATCTTGTTTTTTCTGCTCGATTTCCGCGATTGTATTATCCTCAATCTCCTCATAGCCTAGCTTCTCATTGTGCTCTCTGTATTTTTTAATTTCGTAATACGTTTCAATCGTGCTGTAGTCCATGTATTTTTGAGCTAGTTCCCCACCATGTTTTTTGATGAATAGTGCGGATATTGCTAACTCGTGTAGTGTTCTCCATCTAGCAAAAGCCCCATCACTAAAACCACCTCTTAGGAGACAAAATATTTCCCTTGCACACCTAACTGCTCGAATGTGAATCCTGGTTAATGCTTCTGCGATATTTTTTTCATCATCTGATAGTCCTTCTGATTCTCTGGGATTGAAATCTCTTCCAGCCTCTTCAGACAAAACAATTAACGACCTTAATAGATCGAAAGCTGGATACCACCTCATATGTAATCTTGATTTGAACCCTTCTTCCTCGTATCTATGTTCCCTTAACATGTTATGAGCGTTTTTATTCAATTCTTTCTGCAGAACTTCGCTAGCCGCAGATGTGGATTTTTCAACAAATTCTTCAATTTCCGAACTAATGTCTTCTGAGTCAATTTTTTCTTTGTTCTCTTCGATGAATTCTTTTAAAGACTCGTAAAAACTATCATTTATATCATTCAGCCAATTGTTCACTAGAGACACCTCCACATTGTATCACTATTCCATTGACCAAACTTATTAACTTCATTCGTTAGAGCATACTCATTTGTAATTTATTACCTTCCAACTTTTCGAAAGATTTTTACCACTGATTCACACATAGCAAATTAGGATTGACAATGGAAACAAGCGCAATCTTAGTCCAACTTTTAATGTATGGTTTTATCGGTTTCGCGTTCTATGCCGGTTACAAATCAATGAAAGACAGACAGGAGCAGGACAAAGGCCTAATTGATGAAGGAGACTTGAAAATATTAGGCTATGGTCTAGGAATCCTTGGAGGAATTACCTTTTTAGTTCTATTTTACTTTTTAGTACTTGCTTAATCCTTGCTCTTCCTGTCGATAATATCCTGTTTCAGGTCTTTTCTCCATTTCTCGTATCCCTCTTCTATTTTCTCTTTTTCATAACCTAACTCTACCAAAGCGTCCAGTATCTTTTCGTTCAATGTAGAAGTCATTCCCTTCTCCGCGTTTCTTACCGTGTTGATTGAGACGTCCGCAAGGATTGCAAGCTCCTGTTGAGCGAGATCTCTTTCGTCTCGGATACGTTTAATAGGGTTTTGGGTCTCCATGGCAGTTTATCTTATCGGTTTTAGGTCTTTAAGTCAATTTGACATAGTGATAGTGTAAGTATATAATAGTGTTGGTGGTACCAACAACAATAACACCACCATCAAAAAGAGGTGAGAAAAATGCCCAAAGGAAAAGTCGTTTACCTGAGAAAGCAAGGAAAGAAAGGGCAAGGAGAAGAGCTTCAGATATTCCCTGGAGTCAAAGCAAAAGAATTGAAAAAGGAAGTCGATACAGTGGATTTGGATTCGGTGCCGGCCCTGGAGAGGGGAGGTTCCGAAGTAGTACTGGATGACGATTCCGAAGTCTACCATCAGGTAAACGAGGGTGAAAACATCTACGCCTCGGACAGAGGTGTGTTCGGATTAAACTGAAAAGGAAGTTATGAAAGTAATTCCTAAACAGAAACCTTACTGGAAGGTAAGAGGTTGGAAGTTAATCGAGGACGGAGACACAAACTGGTACTATGGATACTACCGTTCAGGGAAAAGTTCGATGAACGGTAGGATCATTGAAAAGACAACCTTATCCAGCTTATCCAAGAAGAGAATAATGGTCTATTTAAAGAATCCTCCTGATTGGCTTAAAGGCCATGAGAAAAGTAGATGTATGTTCGAAGTGGGAGAAGAAGGGTGGTCAAGAGTTCATTTCCACAAAAATCACCCCTCAACCGTAGGCCAGGCCATAATGAGCGTGGAATCTTTTCTCAAGGACGAGGAGCCGGGCAATGATTAAAATGAAAGAGGATTTAGAAAAAGAAGCGGTTACAGGACTTATCGACCTTATTTTTGACGGAAGAGGTCAAGAGACAAAGACCATAGGAGAACCTGATTCTTTTTCCCTGGAGAACATGTCGAAAAAGGTCCAGGTAAGGGCACTTCTGGAAGAAGAAGTAGACCAAATTGAAGAGAAAATCCAGAATATGGTTCTGGAGAAAAATTTTGACCAAGATAAACCTCTGGAACACCTTATGAGCCTGGCCAGAACCTGGAAAGCTATGAAGCTTTTGACCTCGGACGAGATAGATGAGTTACCGGAGGTTTTTGTCATGGATGTTCTTTTTCTGAAGGAATGTTACCGGAGCTTATTTCCAGGAGAGGAAGAGGTTTTCTTGACTGGAGTTAAAACAGGCAAGATTAACGTAGTTACTAGGAAAATCGAGATAGAGACTAAAAGTACGGAAAATAAAGTAGAGGACTTGCCTGAATCCTCTTATCGAGAGTTGAGGAAGATAGATAAACAGGGGATGCCTTTCTTAGGTATCTTTCATTCTCACCCGCAAGGCTTCTCGCCAAGGCCTTCCAAACGGGATCTTGAGCAGTTCGAGAAGTACGAGGATCATGGGTTCCGAGCGCTCGGAGGAATTTTCACTAGGAATGGATCTATTCGTTTTTTCGCTCAGCACCTAGATTTTGAAGTTATGGTTACCGGAACAGGAATTGAGAAAAAAAGGGAGGAAACTCTACAAAATTGAAAACCCAGGAATTTAGCTCAAACTTTCCGGAGGACCAGCAGAAAGTCAGGTCGAGAATGGAAACGCTGTTAGGAACCGAAGCCTAGGACAAGATCGGTGAAACCTGGGTTCTACTGGTTGGTGCAGGAGTAGGGGGAACTTACGTGGCACATAACTTGGCCAGAAAGTGCTATAATCTCAATGTATGTGACGGAGACGAAGTAAGGACAGAGAATCTAGGAACCCAAAAGTACGGAAAGGAGGATGTGGGCCGCAGCAAAGCAATTGTAACAGCAGAATATTCCGCGAAAAGAACTTCCCTCCCAGTTAAAACAGTGGGTGTTCCCTATATGTTCTCAGAAGCAGTGAAGAAAGGTATTAATTTAGAAGCCAACATTGTAATCGCCTTTACCGATAGTTTCCTCTCCCGGTTTGAAGTTTCGGAATATTTCTACGAGGAAAAGCCCGTGGTATCAGCCGGCCTCGGCGAAAGCGGTACCTGGGGTTGGGCTTTTATACAGAAGCCCGAAAAAGCATGCCTGAGATGTTGCTTTCCTGAAGTCAATCCAAACAAGACTGCAGGTTGCACCGGTTTAACAATCGATTCAGTGAAATTGACCTCTTCGCTCGTTACTTATGCGGTAGATACTTTGGTTTTGGACCATTACTACAGGGAACGGAGCTGGAATTACAGAAAGATTGATCTTTCCGGCTTTTGTGCTTGCCCCGATGAAAAAGTGAAGATAAAAAGAAGTGAAGAATGTGGACTCTGTGGAAATTTCAAGGAGTAACCATGTTCTGGATTATCTTTCTGGTCCTTGTGTATTTGACCTTGATTATCTTCTACCGGGAAGCCAAGCCCCTGGTCCGGGTCGGGTTTATCTTGCTTCTGGTATTGATTACTCCCCTTTTCTCTGGCCGGGCCGGGTTTCCTGGTTTTGATCCTGAAGGTATCGGAACCTTCCTGGCAGACGTTATCTCTTACTACATGGAAATCCTGAAATCCTTTGCCCAGGCAAGTGGAGGAGCTTAGAAGTTTTAAAAACTTCAGGGTAAGTTGGCTTGTCCGTTACTTATTCTACTTCACGGAGAAAGCAGCGGTCTCAAGTCGGGTTTACGTGGGATATCGTATCTTTTTACTTCATAAGTCCTTTTGAGGGGCTTGGTGCTCAAGTTAGTAAGCACGAGATCTCCGTCTTCCGCCTTCAAGGTGAGCCGGCGCATCCCTTCTGCAAAAAATCTCGGGAAAGTTACCTGAACTGAGAATTTTTCCTTCCAATTTTCGGGCATCACCAAGGCACCACCTTTCAGGGCCTTTTTTCTCCTTAGGATGTAGATCTCTTCTCCTTTGTTTAGATCCTTGTACCCGTCAAAGCTAATACCGGATAAAATGGAGCTTTCCTCGATTAGAACATTGTAAAGAACAATACACAGGACGAGCAGGGCAAGGACGGAAAGAACCGCTTTAAGAAACCTAGATTTGCTCATTATTGCTGGTAGTCGTGGTTAATTACCTCTATATCGAGACCGGGCTCTGTATGATTATACGGGTTTGAGGTTTTTGGCGTCAATAAATTCGTCAATCTCCCTTCATCTTTCTCCTCGATTTCCGCCGCGGAAAAGACCGGAGGGCCCTTGCAGTAAGCTTGCCATAGGCCTTTGCAGTTTTTTCTGGCCTCTCTTTCCAGTTCCAAGAAATAATCGGCGTATTTTACGTTCGGCGGTATAGTATTGATCCGAGCGTAGCCTTCCCTAAGTAATTTAGCGTTGACATTGATCCATTCACCGTCCTGTTTTACGTAGACGTAAGCCAAGTGCCGGTCGTACTGGTCTTTCTTCTGGACATCGTACTCAAGTTTGACCTTCCTGCCTCCGACAAGTTGTTTGTTGAACTCTGAAGCTTTGACGCCGAAATATTCCACCGGCTTCTCCGGATGGTGGGTTTCGGATGTGTCCAGCCCGAGGTAGCGGACTTCCATCCCGTTGGCAAGTTTGATCGTGTTGCCAACGTTGACTTTAATTACTTTCGAGTCCGTTTCGGCCTTGGCCGGGGTTTTTCGTTTGACTCTTCCTGCAATATTCTCCCCCTAGAATGTTACAGCCCAACCTTACGATTATAACTCCTTGTAACAATCGGCACACTTTAGTTATCATACGAGTAGTTCAAAAAGTTCGTTTTAGGGGACGGTAAAATGTAGTCGGTGAAAGCAAAATTTATCCTTTCGCTTGTATTTGCTCTGTTTTTGGCCATAAACCCGACACCGTATGTTCTAGGGGAGACGTTGGTGGTCTCCAAGAAGAGAGGTCAGTTCGGTTCGATCTAGGAAGCAATGGATGCCGCTGAACCCGGAGAAACAATGAAGATAAAGCCAGACACCTACTTGGAGAACCTTACAGTGGGCAAGCATATAAGACTCAAGGATTCTGGAAAGGTCGAGGTAACAATTGCAAGAGAAAATCAGCCCGCGTTACTTGTCGGCCCATCTGAGGATGAGGTAGAGGTGGAGAGGTTGAGGTATCATATTTAGGGGCGGCGGATATAGGTAATTTTGTTGATGTGTATGAAGAAAACAATAGAGAGGGTGGGGTGTATATTAGAGAAGGTGGTGAGGGGGGTGAGTGGTTTAAGGAATAATTAGTTCTGGACATTTGACATTTCACTGTGTAATCGCCGCTCTATTGACAGCAACTCAATGATTTTAGCCACGAAATTTTTACCAGTTATTTTACAATGGTTGCCGTTTCACCTTCCTGACCACTGCAATTATAGAATAAATGGAAAAACTAACCAAATTTTGAGATATCCGGAAGGGCTAAATTCCGAGCTGGGATTAACAAATTGTACAAACAATCGGAAGTAGGTACCCTATTGCCTCCAAACTATCGTGGATAATTTTTGAATACTTATGGTTCTGGTTTCACCTGAAGATTGCCTTATCCGTACTATTTGGCCCGTTAAGGTTCCCAGTAAACGATCACCGCGCTTAAGCGTTATCGAATCCATCCGGGAGTTGACTGCAATAAAAGATATCTCGTTCTTTCTGAAACTAAATTGACCATAAGGCGTTTGGAACTGGAAGTAATCCGTAATCAAGGATCCGGTAACGACCTCTCCAGTTTTTAACGTGGCTTTAACTGAACTGGGTCCGGACGGAGGTAACTTTTCTCCGTTTCGTACTGAGGGAGGAACAGGATAACCAGCACCGAACTCGTATAAATTTGTCAGCAGGCGATTTCCGTCATGCCTGTCACTGCTTATGGACCCGGTCGCGATAATTACCCCTCTATTCTGATAATTGAGCGCAGCTACGACTTTGCCGTCGTCCTCAAGAAGCTGAACGTCATACTCGCCCAGTTCGTATCCCTTTCCCAAACTAACTTTACTGACATCAGTCAAGACGTTATGAAACCCCGTGCTGGTTGCTACCGCTCCGTCAGTCTCCGACAGCGGGGTAAATCCAAATGCTTCCAGGAACGCTGGGTTCCGGTCCGTATTAACCCAAGCTGTATGGCCGCTACTTACCCAATCATTCAGTATATTCCACTGAGAGGTTGAGAAATCACCCCTCTTTGCACCTGAACCGATGTAGACTATATCAACAGATTCCGGGTTTTTCTGGAGTTCCCAGACTTTTGAAACATCACCGCTTCCGGTGATAGATACTTCCTCCACTTCATGAAGCGCCTGGCGTACCTCGGGATGTAATTTGTCTTCTTGATAGGCGTAATCAGCAAATACAGCTCCTGAAAATACCAGAAGTCCAATAATCGCCAAGACCGTCATTTTAAACGTTTTCGGTTTCATTTTCGCCTCCTTGATTGCGATTAAGCTAACTCGAAGGTATTTTGAGCTTTTCTAATGACCTCCTCTTGGATAATTCCTTCCTATCACCTCCTTTATGCGGATAACAGGTCGTAAGCAGTTTCAGTTAACTTTAGGTATTACGAAATAATTATCACAAATATTATAGAATAAAAGGAAAAACTAACCAAATAGGTGGAAATGGAGAGGCTAAAGAACATTGCCGAACTCTGCAATTTTAGATTGACATTAAGGCATAAATTTGTTGCGAAAGACAAGAGTGATTATCTTTCATTGGAGGATACCCCTTTTTCTATTGAGACACAATTTATGGTACGGAATCCAATCATATGAGCGGTGGACAAGGCAAGGACAAGTGGACGTACTTCACCAAGATAGTTGCTGTCCCCAAAGATGCAGAACTAGAAGAAGACGACATATGGTACTCAGCTGATGGAACTGAAATCGGCCCTTCAATTTGGGGTTCTTTCGCACAAGTCCAGACAGTAGAAAGCGGTGAAGGAGCGACCTATGTCAGCCCGTCTGGGCCTGGACTCGGCAAATGGGAGGATTAATATAGCAAGAGAGAATCTATAAACTCAAACTCTTGAGGTTTTTGCTCACAATTGCCATGGCCCCTGGCTCTTTAGCCAGGGGCTACTCTGTTTCATTTGCTGTTATCTTATAATTTACACTAATCGTAGAGAGCAAAAAAGAGTTGTCAGGAAGAAAATCAGGCTAAAGTCGCTTATATAGCCAACAGTAGCCGGTTTTTAGGGTCAGTTCCAAGGAGCGAAAAAATAATTCATTATCAAAGCTGCTATTCCACCTACACACGAAAGAATTAAAAACCATATTAGTACTTTCAAATTTTTATTCATATTTATAGCCTCCTTTGATTTTTGGTTTTGTCGGGCACTTTTATGAAACTTTCCCTGAGAATCGGATAGAATTCACTCCGGTTCTCACATCAATGCCCCAAGCATTTTTTCCTTAAAATTTTCACCAGTCAAATTACGGTGATTGAACCTGTTCTCTTTTTCTTTCAGATAAGTCAGGATTTTTTGGAACTTACTCAGTGATTTTTTAGCGGACTCCTTTTGACTAGCCAGCCAAGTTCATAATTCTTTCGCTTTGAAGGATCAACCTATGGGGCACCCGCGTAATAATCTTGGACCACGCCTTTCGTTGGATTTTGGGGTTAGCGCTTGTCGGCAATATAGTGCACTGTTTGCTTCTGGCGGCCACGGAGTTAAGGCGTATGTTACCCATAAACAGCAAAAGCAAGCCTGTTAGTATCTTGGCTTCCCTCTACATCGAGTCGTCGATGGAAGATAGGGTGTCATGGATGCTGAATAGAACGATTATATTTTCACAGAGAACCCGCCACATCAAATTACCAAGGGTTAAGATTAGAAGACCGGCAATGACAGAACCTGCCCCACCTTGGGCCATACCCACAAAGGCTCCAATAGTTACAGCTAAGACGCCAATTAAATATACCACTTTGATAATACTAGTAGTAATAAGTTTGTTGAAGTTAAGAAATTTGCTCAATGTAAAAGCCTCCTTTTTTCTGGTAAGGATTTTGGTCAGAAATTTAACGGAACTTATGTTCTTTTGCAAATAAGTTATACCTTTTGGTTTCCGGTTGATCTTGGTTTCTTTGACTTTCTTCCTGGAGATTCCGTGAAAAACCTCAATTGTCTTTTGCAATTAATTAGGGCATTTATTGTTTCACGGAGTAATCTCCGCTCTATTTAGTAGCACCTCAAGCATTTTATTCACGAATTCTTCACCTGTCAAATTGCGGTGATTGAACCTGTACTCTTTCTCCTTCAGATAGTTCAGAAAGTTCTCCGGGCTAACGCCATGATGCTTTAGTAGTCTCTCTTTTGCATAACCCCAGAACCCTTCAATGCCGTTTATCGTGGCCTTGCCACGCTTGTACTCTTCGTCGCTGTGGTCAACTACCTTGTGGTCTTTAAAATCATCCTCTAGCCCGTTGTAGCTTTTCCAGGTGTCGGAGTAGATCCTGGTCTCGATACTGGTCTTGTTCTTTATGATCTTTTGTAACGTATCTTTGGTGACATCCGCTACTGGCTTGATGTAAACTATGCCGTCCTCTCGTTCATAGATACCGAAAACTGCCTCCTTCAGATCCTTTGCTCCCCTGCCGCGTTTGACTCTACCTTCCTTACGGAGCTTTTTCCGTTTGTGTCTTCTTCGGTTTTTAAAGTCAGCTCCGAAGTAGGTTTCATCCACTTCTACTTCGCCTTCCAGTAATTCAATGGAGTCTTCTTCGTATTCTTTAAGTCTTTCTCTGAGGCTATTGTAGAACCTGTGTATCTTCTGGTAATTTCCATCAATGCTTTTCGCTATCTTGTGATCTGTCAATTCAAGTTCGAACCAGAACAGAAGTTCATATATTTGTTGCAAGTTAAATTCGGTCCTGTTAATTTTTGTATCGGTTAGCAGGCCGAACCTTTTATCGCAGCGTTTGCACTGCCATCGTCCGTCGGACAATTTCCAGAATTTGTGCCTGTAACCACAGTTCGGACAAGTGGTTCTATCGCCGAATTTTCTCGTGTTGAAGATCGCCTCAATCCGTGCACGAGTGAAACTGGTGGTAAATGCCCTTTGCATGACAATTAATAGAGTAGGAAGTACTCCATGAGTTTACAAATGCCTTTTTATTTGGAACCTTATTGGACAATTGCATAGCTGGGGAGTCTATGAAATTCTTTTATTCACTAAGCTTTCAGTGCTGTTTGAAGTGGGTTTCATTCGGTTGTCCAATTGCGTTTTAATTTTTCAAGCAGGTCCAAGGGATCTTGAAATAACTCGCGAAGTTCGGAATGCTAATCATGTATCTGAAAGATCAAAAATACGCTTAAATTTAGGAACTAATCCCCCTCTTCTAACAAGGGCTTCAAAGAAAACATTATTATTTAACAATAGCCGGGTGTAAATCCCTAATTCAGCCAGTTTAAGAGAGTGATTACAGCTTTTCTAAAGCCTTGCTGGCTTCTGAAGCCATAATTTCTATTAGGTTTCTTTCAGAAGGGCTTATGGAATCGGTCTCCAGTTTTCTAATATCCAGGACGCCCAGAATCCTTTTAGGAGTAGAAATTGGGGCAACAAACTCGCACCTCACCTCGGGATCGTATCTAATATAGTCTTCGCTGATGGCCACGTCGGGTATGTAAGTACTACTGTTTTTCTTGAGCGTCTCTATTCTGGCTCCAGTGCCGGAAGAATATAGGTTTTCTCCGATCATATCCCTTCTATAGCCGCTTTGTAATACGCATTCCAGCCCGTCGGGAGTCTTTTTGTAAAGTGTGACTTTCGCGGACTCAAGGACCTCTCGAATGGAATGGATTAGAAATGAATATATTTCGTCCTGATTCGATAATTTGTCCAGCTGCCTGATGAAAAATTCACAGGCTTTTAACTCGCTGGGAGGGTTCTTGCTTACTTGGGTTACTGTATGTAGAAACGCAGTTAATTCTTCCCGTTTATCTACTAGAGGAAATGCAGTAACGACGTAGTTTGTTCCGTTTTCCGTAACTTCTCCGATTCCAGCTTTACAGGATTCTATTGCCTGTTTACAGGGACACCCCCTGATCGGTGATTTTAGTCGGTGAACTATCTCATAACACTTTTGTCCTTCTACTTCGCTTGTCTTCATACCAAGCTTTTCCGCTCCGGCGTCGTTGATCTTTTCGATGACGTAGTCCGGAGAAATGATGGCTACTATGTCCGGGGTGGACTCTACCGCTTCTGGCCAATTGTATTCCGGTCTGCCTACTTTGAACATTGACCTTCCTTCGGGAGTGATATTTTTTACCAGAAAGACAAGCTTATTTTGCTCCATGTAGAATGCCGATACTCTCTGGGTAAATTTTTCCCCATCCCTGTTGAGTCCCGAGATAACCCCAGTCCATTTCTGCTCTTTCTTCAGCCTCGGGAGTAATTCTTCCTCAAATCGTTCTACTTGAGTGAGTGAAAAAGTTTCACTCAAGGGTTTACCGATCAACTCAGCCGGACCGCTGAACCCATAAAGACCGGCAAAGGATTGGTCCAGGTACTCGAATCTTCGACTCTCGTCCAATAAGGCAATACCGTCGATTTTGGCTTTTGTATCTTCAGGTGTCATGGGCTTTCAAACCAGCTGGATAATGGGGATTCAACTACGGTTAAGTTTACGGAACCATATTATCCTGCCAACTCCTAGCTGTTAAGTTTATTCCTTTTGACCCCGATTTTACAAGAGACCAAATATTATCGAAGAATGGTTTTACAATTGTAGGTTTAAAACTACTTTTTGGGGGATTTAGCTTACTATTTCAATAATAAGTAGTACTAGCTAAGAATGACGTATTGAATTGGAATGACTCATTCCTGTAAATAATAGTTTAATTCCTTCAACGTTGACGTTATATCCACCTGCTTGACCTTAACTTCGTCTGGCACGTCCAGCAGTGTGGGGGCGAAATTTAGGATGCCTTTTATACCCGCCGAGGTAAGAGAATCCGATACGGATTGAGCGCTATCAGCTGGAACAGCAATCATCCCCGCTTCGATTTTTTTCTTCCTCACCGTCGATTCAAGGTCTTGAATCGGCTCAACCAAAATACCTCCGATTTGATTACCAATGACCTTGGGCCTATTGTCGAAAGCGACCGTGATCCTGAACCCCCAGCGGTTGAAGTCCTGGTGGGTAAGCAGCGCTGTTCCTAGGTTGCCGGCCCCGACCAGAGCCACGTGAGTTTCTTTATTGAGCTTGAGAATATTTCGTAGTTCCTTGATCAGTCTGGACATATCGTATCCGTTCCCTTTCTTTCCATAATTACCAAAGTAGGAGAGGTCCTTTCTCAGGTTGTCGGAGTTGATACCGGGTAGGTCCCTTACAAATTTTTGTGAAGTTACGGAATTTTCGCCCATAGCATGAAGCTTCTCAGATCTGCGGAGGTATAAAGGCAACCTTTCTATTGTCTTCTCAGGTATTTTTAATTTCTTCATAAATACCCCATTTCGGAATATGGCATATAACCATCTTAATTTGGTCGATCTCTACTACAGATAAGAGGGTAGTGATAAACTACCTTGCCTGTGATGGATAGTCATATCCGCTAAGAATTTTATATCGAGAATGATTTAACTAGAAGAAATCTTTTTTATCAAACTAGTGCTTGTCCAGCTGTAGATTGAGTATTATCGATACTTTAAAAGGCTTTTGTTACATCAACTGGACCCTTGATCTAGATCGTTCTCGATCTTTATTCTACATTATCATTCTTAAACTGTTTAATCTTTTTCGGGCACTTTCTTTTTCCGGATCCTTTTAATTTTACCCAGTAATGGCCGTAGTTAGGCCTTTTGTCAGCTATATAGTTTTTCTCTTCCATTTGTGCTATAGTTTTAGCCAGTTGAGGCGATCCAGGTGTTTCCCTGTCAGCGTTGAACAACAAGGGGGCAAAGTCAAATCTGCCATTTTTAGAATTGCAGAGATGCTTCCAAATAAAATCCTTCACTTCATCATCTTTCCAGGTGCCATTTTCATGAACCATACTTCACCTCCCGTTAAGAGACTGTTATAACTGGAGTATTTAATTAAATTGCTGAAAAATTGTAACCAGGAAGTTCATTTATACTTTTTGTTTTGATGTAGAAGAGGTGTAAAGTTATTGCGTGATCAATAATCTCGCGTGAATGATTTGTGGTGTATCTTTTCTCCTGGAATCCCCATATTGTTAAGGGCCTGTTTCGTTTCATCTATCATCACTCGTGTACCGTAAAGGAAACACTTATTAACCTTTTTAGGGTTAACCTGGTCCCTTACTACGTCAGTGATGAGTCCAGCCTCACCTTCCCACTCGGGGTTTGGAGAATTCAAAGCTGTGACCATTTGGAAATTATCCGTTAAGTCGGATAGATCATACAATTGCTTTGATCCGTTCAAATCCGTTTTGGAATTAGCCCCAAAAAATAAGCGGATATCTTGCTTCGGGTTGTTTTTAAGAGTTTCGGTTACCCAGTCTTTGAACGGGCCAAGTTTTCCCCCGGCTATAAGGACAATTTCTTTTTCTTCGTCGACTGCAGTACAGGTAAAATTAGAATCTTCTTTTTCCACATTAATCACCCCCTGTAAGGTTTTTTGCCGAATGTTAAAGATAAATAACAATTGTTATTATATAACAATTATAATATTTTTTTCAACTGAATTTCTCGCCGGGGATCAATTAATTTTCAACCTTGTTCTCCGTCCGGTTAAGTTATTGCTTGGGGCGCACTGTATATCTATCTAATTGAAATCCTGAACTAGTTTTCCATATAATGTGCTTAGAATAACAAAGTTATAAATCAATCTTGGATGAGACGTGGGGTTAAAATGAAGAAGGCTGATTCTACTCAACCGTGTGAGGGGGCAATATGGTATATCCTTCCTTACATCAGGGCAGGTTTAGCCCGAGAGCTAAGCAAACTTGAATGTACACAGCGGGAGATAGCGGAAATGCTTGGACTCACCCAGGCTGCAGTTTCTCAATATAAAAGTGGAAAGCGTGGGAAAATTGAAGAGTTGGACGAGACCACTCAATATTTAATAGAAGACCTGGCCTTCGAGGTATATAACCGCGAGGTAAGTGATCTACAAGAAAGAATATGCACTATTTGCAAACACATTAGCGATGACCCAGAACTTCTTCGACAGTGTGGAGTGGAAGAGCCAGGATTAAGCAGTAAAAGTTCTAACTGTTAGCTAGAAGTCTGACCATTAATCATTTTGATTTCTTCCGCCAAAATTATCGACATTAAGTTTTTCCCTGAAAAAGGGTGAAACACGATTGAACACGCTTAATACCTGTTTTTTCTGATCAGTATATAGAGCATACAGACACGATGAAACTTTTGTTCTTGGCAGCAGTGGTAACAATCTTTTTCTTCTTTCAATTTTACATACATTTGACTTTCCCTCCTAATTGATAAGTTTTGGTTGTATGAGTTTCGCGAGAAAAATAAGGAGTAATGGTTAAAGTGTTATTAAATAAACCTCTTCGCGTAGGAATGGTGACAACCTGGTTTAAAGGTATTTGCTCGGAATGAGTAAAGAAACCGCTTGAATCGCGCTATCCCCACCAACAGGGTGGGACACTACGACCGATTCATGGCTTAGCCACCGCGATTTCCAATTAACTACAAACTGACGCATTCAACCCCGTCCAGAGGACGCGGTATTCTGCGTCAATTTGATAAATGGAAAAACTAACCAAACTTACTTGCTAAAAACTTCTGGGATCTTAAACGAGTTGTCAAAGAAAGGATTGAGTACCACAACTGAGACAGGAGACACTCGGCGCTAGATTATTTAGCGCCGGTAACCCATTTAAACTGGAGAAGGTTCTATCGGAAGGGGCTGAAGGCTTAGTTGAGATTAGTGCATAAGGTGGTACGAAAATCGTAAGCAAGGACCGATTGCCTTGGATAATCAGACCAATCAACAGAAACCGCAATTATTTAAAAAAATGTTTAAATCGCTTTATTTGATTAATCTTTATAACTAT
>JAGXLB010000201.1 GCA_018334915.1 Candidatus Bipolaricaulota bacterium | reverse complement strand
TTTCGTATTTATTTAGATCTAGTTTTCTCATAGTTAAAGGTGTATTTTTTTATACTATTTTCATAAAACGTCTTCCTCTGGGCATGATTTAACTGAATCAACTAACAGGAGGAAACCCCTATGAAATAGGGTTATTGCTAATTACTCAGAATTAGAATCCTGATACATAGAAAAAAACCTCTCTTTCAGTCTCTTGTAGATATGGCTCACCAGCGGTACTTCTCGCAATTCATAGGCTATAGTAAGGGCGGTTTTTCATAATCTGATTAAAAGTTTTGTATCCAACCCCCTTTACTCTGCTGGATTTAACAAGTAAGTGCAACTTTGATCTGGAGAAAAGAGGCAAGCTGCAGTAGTCTAACCGTATTGCCTCATAACCCTAATCAAAGGAGCACGATAATAAATGAGCTACACGCAGCTTACTCAGGAACAACGATACACCATTTATGCCCTAAAGAAAGAGGAAAAACTCAGACTGAAATAGCGGAGACGATCAGAATCCACAAATCCACTGTCAGTCGAGAATTCAAGCGCAACACCGGCGGTAGAGGCTACAGGTACAAGCAAGCAAACAGATTTGCAACCAAGCGAAGGAAGGATCAAGCAGCCAAGAGAATCACCGAAGAAGACTGGGAAAAGTCTAGGAGCTGATCGAATAAAGAATGGAGCCCGGAAGGGATCTCCGGTCGGTAAGTTAAAGAGGGTAACGACAACATCAGCCATCCATGGAACTATCAGTATATCTGGGAAGATAAGGAAGACGGTGGAGATCTACACAAGCACCTCAAAGCCAAATCCGAATACAAAAAGGGCTATGACAAGGACGACAGGCGGACAAGGTCAAGGATAAAATCTCAATTGAAGAACGACCAGAAGTCGTTGATGAAAAAGAACGCACTGGAAGACTGGGAAGCTGATACAGTCATCGGTAAAAACCACAAGAGTGCTCTTTTAACGAAAGAACGCGTACTCGCTAATTGGCCACGATAAACGCAAAACCGCCAAGGGAATGGAAGAACAGGTAAGGCAATTAAAGCCCCACAGCGACAAAGTTCTTACCATCACCCAGGAGGACGGCAGGGAGTTTGCATACCACGAGAAACTATCAGAAGAGTTAGAATTAGACGTCTACTTTGCCCATCCTTACTCGTCCTGGCAGAGAGGTCTCAACGAAAATACAAATGGATTATTCCGTCAGTATTTCCCCAAAGACAGGGAACTGCTTGAAGTTAAACCGGAAGAGTTAGAACCCGCAGCAGATATATTAAACCACGGACCGAGAAAATCACTAAATTACTGGACGCCACATGAGGCATACTATGGAACTACGGAAAGTTTGACTGTTGCACTTGGTAGTTGAATGTAGAGTATTAATATTTATCCTGAAAGCAGCACAAACTTCAGCCTCCAATCTTGTTTAGAAAACTAGGCACACGTTGCCGTTGTGAAGAGTAATCGAGATATTTACAATATATGAAAATAAAAAATCCGAACAGTTAACTGGGAAAACTACTCAAGCAAATCCACAACGACAAGGAGGATTTTTAGTGTCCAAAAAGATAGCCGTGTTTACCGGAGGAGGACATATTGGCGGTTTCAACTCGGGCCTCTCGGGAATCTGGGAAAGAGGGGAGCAACTCGGTTGGGATATTTACGGGGCGATTGACGGATGGTCCGGTCTTGCCCGGGTAAAGTTCGTCAACCTGTCAGGAGAAGAAGTAGCTAATTATGCCGGTAAAGGTGGATCGATCCTTGGCTCCAGCCGCTACAAGCCGGGGCTGGAGGAGTTGAAGAGCGCGGTATCGGAATACGATATAGACGGGGTAGTGGCCCTTGGAGGGGATGATACTCTGGGGATCCTTGCCAGACTGTGGGAAGAAGCGGACGTGCCCGCAGTTGGCTGGCCCAAAACCATGGACAACGACCTATCTGGCACCTACTTTACCATAGGTTATCCTACTGCCGTGGACCAAGCTGGCCGACTGGTAAGGGAGAGTGCGGACATGGCCTATACCCACGGCCGAGTGATGATCAATACACTGTTCGGCAGGGGTACGGATTGGATGGCGGCCGGAGCTTGTGCCTTCGGCGATGCAGACCTAGTGGTCCCCGGCGAAGAGACTGTAAGTATTAACGAGATCTACAAAGAGGTCAAAAAAATCTACCTGGAAAACAGAGAGAAGTACGGAAAGGGTTTTGCAGTAGTAGTTGCGGCAGAAGGGGCAAGTATTAAAGGTTTGTCCTCTCACCGAATGGAATCCGAGGAGTTCGACGAGTTTGGTCACGTGAAACTGAGCCCCAAGCTTTTAGCACTTAGCCTCTCAGAGGCTATCCAGGATATATCTAAAGAAGAGTTTGGAGAACGCTTTAGTACGGCACATCAAGCCCTAACTTACCTTTTGAGGAACGGGCCCGCAAACGAAGTAGATAAAGAGATGGGATATAAGGCGGGCTGTCACTGTGTGGAGCTGCTGAATAAAAATAAACCCGGAAAAATGGCCTCCATCCAGCACGAAAGAGGGTCCGGGTTGACCATCGATTCGGTAAAACTAACTAAAGCCGCCAAACAGCGGGACGTAAAGGGTTCAGGTTACATCGACTATTCGGATTTCTGCGTAACTGACGCTTACCTAGAGTATTCGCGTCCCTTCATGGGTGAGAAACGGAACAAAGAAATAAACCTTTTAGGAAGGGAGAAGGTAATTCAATAGAAACGGGCAGCATAGGAAAAACTTCACTAGAGCTAAAAGCATTTTGTCTAAAGACAGGAAAAACAATAATCACCCACCTTGCTAACTGTGGGTGCACCCAAAAACCGTTTAAATGGCAACCATTACTGCTAAATTGGCTGACAACCCAAGGTTGTAGAACATAGTGTGATTAATATTTGGTCGAGACTCTGAGGGGCTACTTTAGGTTAAAAATGGACTTTTTCCTAGCTTGTAAAAGCCGGAGAAAGTTTTTCACTCAATCGCAATAAAACACCATAGGTGTGAGTATTGCAGAGAAAAAGAGGAACATCCATTTAAGGTACGAAAGTATAGTTTTTAAATCGGCAAAATTCTGTCGTTGGTGCTAAAACGGTACACCGCAGCCATAGAAGTAACTGTAAATGAGGTTAACCTCCAGGACCCAGGGAGTAGGGATTTGAGAACGAGACGTAGGGTCTCTGTCCCGTGAGTATATACGTCGGAGGCAAATCATTAAGAAAAGTAAAGAACTCGTATTTGACAGGGAACGGGTCCGGAGCCATTGAAGGCAATTACGTCGAGCTGATTTTGTCAGAGGTTGTGGTACGGGACAATCAAAAGCTGTAGTTGGGGATCGTGAGTTCATCCGGAGTAACCTGAACTTTTAGGATGTTACGAAAGATTTGCCGGAAAAGTTGACCGAAAATTAGGTAGGACCGAATTGTCCTTTGTTCTTTAGGGTTAAAATAGCCCAATTTCAGGGGAAAAGTCTTCTATTTCCTGCCTCTTTTTAGTTACTCTGTAAACTTGTTCACCGGACCAATCACCAAACATATCGGGACACATCGGACGGTCGACAAAAAACAGGGAAGTATATTTCTGGAGCCTTAGATGTGCTATAATTATTCATGGAGGAATCTAAAGCAATGAAGAAAATTGACTTCCAAAACGGCATACCGGAGGACTTTTACTGGTTCAACGAGCCGGAGAACCACCATCTTGACGAGGGGCTGGTTATTAAAACCAACCCCGAAACTGATTTCTGGCAGAGAACCCATTATGGGTTCAAAAGAGATAATGGGCACTGTCTGCTCACCGAACTAGAAGAGGGTTTTTCTTTCTCAGCTCACTTCGAATTCGAACCCGAAAACCTCTACGACCAGAGTGGTTTGATCGTAAGAGTAAATAAGGACAACTGGATAAAGGTTTCTACAGAATACGAAGACGGAGACATGAATAAGCTGGGGTCCGTGGTGACGAATTTGGGTTTCTCTGACTGGGCATCTACGGATATATCCTCTGAGATTAGTTCAATGTGGTACAGGGTAAAGAGCAGTGCCAACGACTTTTTGATCGAAAACTCGCTCGATGGAGAGGACTGGTCGCAAATGAGGGTAGCCCATCTGCACAAAGAGACGGATCGCTTTGAAGTGGGCATTTATGCCTGCAGTCCCCGGCAAGGCAGGTTTAATTGTAAGGTAGATGAGGCCGTGGTGGGAAAAAGCGACTGGGGCTAGCCCCATATTGTAACTGGGCGTAACGGCTAGCATTATCTCCGGCTCACTCAAAAAAACACTCGATATAGGGAACAAGTTACATAAAGCTCGGTGGTTAATTGCTGTATCCTTGGCAACTAGGTTTTGCATAAAACGGCAAACTAAAAGTACAGAGTTCGGCAATCTTCTTCGACCCCTTTATTTTCACCAATTTGGTTAGTTTTTCCTGGAATGAAGACCTCCAACAGGAGAAAGAAAGTCTAGTCAGGGTAGAGGTATACAAGGGCT
>JAGXLB010000037.1 GCA_018334915.1 Candidatus Bipolaricaulota bacterium | reverse complement strand
CACCATCTGCCCTTGTCAATCCGTTGCTACTTACTACAGGATGCCTATTAACCTCACCCGTCTGTCAAAGATCAAATTCTTCCTGATTGCGCTTGAAAATATAGTGGTTGGGTGGGGGGATTTCAAGTGGTGTCGGCAATAAGATGGGGATTTGTGTGGCTTGAAAGACTATTCTCTACTGAGGTTTGACGAATTTATCGCCTATCTCTATATGGTAACCATTTACGAAATCGGTTCCGCCCATTTCGCCCCTAGACGATGGCTTGACCTTGGTTAATTTAACTGCCGTATTGTCTCCGCACTTTACTACCAAACCCAGACTGCCAGAATCGATTATTTCGCCGGTTTCCGCCCTTTTGGACTTTTCTCTCATTGGTAACTTCATTAACAGTTCCTCCTTGAGTTCTCCTAGGTTTCTGGAGCAGCAAATCTTTATTTTTTGTTCTTTCTGCTTGCCCAGGTAGGTGTACGCGCCGGGCCATGGGTAGCTGCCCCGGATGTGGTTGTGGACGTCCAGGGAGGGCTGGTTCCAGTCTAGCAGACCGTCTTCCCGGTTCAGCTTAGGGGCGAAGCTCGGTTCTCCTTTTTGAGGCGTGGGTTCTACAGAACCTTCTTCCAGGCCAGCAAGCGTCTTCAATATCAGGTTACCGCCCATTTCTGCCAGTCGATCGTGAAGTTGGCCCGCAGTCTCGTTTTCTTTGATTTCCGTTCTCTCTTTCAAAAGGATCGGGCCAGAATCCAAACCTTCGTCCATTAAAATGGTGGTTACTCCGGTTATCTTTTCTCCCCGAATTATCGCCCAGTTGATCGGTGCTGCCCCCCGGTACTTTGGGAGAAGTGATCCGTGGAGGTTTACGGGCCAGTCAACGAGGTCCAGAAATTTGCCCGAAATCTTTTGGCCGTAGGCGGCGAGGACAAAAGCATCAGGTTCAATTTTATCGACTTTCTTCAGTGATTCCTTCGAGTTTATGTTTTCGGGTTGGAATACGGGTAAATCCAATTCTAGAGCTTCTTCCTTGACGGAGGATTGGCTGGGTTCCATGCTGCGACCACTGGGCCGGTCGGGTTGAGTTACTACCAGATCCACTTGATGTTCTTTGATCAGGGAACGCAGTGCCGGTACCGCGAATCCTGCAGTTCCAATAAAAATAGTCTCCACCGCTATCGTACCTCGTAGAGATTAAGTTGATTAATAAAGTATTATTGTCTCAGCAAGAGTTGAAGCTTATTATATTTGAATTAAGGAGGAAACTCAATTTATAACAAAAACCTGGGCCTTTGGGTAATTTTATTCTACCTGGAAGGAAAAGCTGAGGATTGACAAGGCATGAAAGAAGAGAAAAGGAAAAAGATTAGAAAGATTCTCCAGTTGGAAAGGCAATCAGGATTTCAGGACGATGCGGTTATGGGAGGACTGGAAAGCCTTACCTCCGGAATCGTCGGGGACGAGGAAATCCGTGAACTGCTGGAAGGATACTCGAAGGAGAAACCGTTCGCCCGTCAGGAAATCGTGGAGGATATTGAGAATCTTTTGGAATCCAGCGAAGACGGGGACTCTCGTGATCTGTCGCTGGATCGACCGATTGAAGAAGCGGTGGGGGTTGGAGATAAAAGAGGGAAAGAGTTTTCTCGGCTGGGTATCGAAACAATTCGCGATTTACTGTTTCATTTCCCTCGAAGAATTGAAGATCGCAGAGATCAGAAAGATATCTCCGACCTGAAGAACGGTGAGTCCTGTACGGTTGTAGGTGAGGTAAAAGGTCTAACGAAGTTAAATCCAAGGCGAAAGGTCGAGCTGGTAAAAGCAGAGATCCAGGACGGTACGGGAACGATCTACCCTGTCTGGTTTAACCAGCCCTGGGTCAAAAATCAATTGAACCAGGAGTCTGAGATAGCAATCTACGGAGAGGTAAAGCGGAAATACGGGGAAATCCAGATGGAAAATCCTGTCTGGGAACCAAAAGAGGAGAAGGAGAAGACGAGAAAACTCGTGCCGATTTACCCGGGTACAGAAGATTTGAGTCAGAAAGTAATTCGCTGGGTTGTTCGAAAGAATCTCGAAAAGTTCCTGCCCGCCGTGAAACAGTTTCCCGACCTCAGCACGGCCGAGAATCACGGATTCTGGGGGCGAAGGGCCGCGTTGAGAAAGATTCATCTTCCAGAGAGCCCGGAAGACTTCAACCGTGCTCGGAGAAGCCTATCTTTCTCGGAACTATTTCTTTTTTACGTCCAGACGATGAACGAAACGGATGCCGAGGGCAAAACGACGCAGCAGCTGTCAGTTGAGAAAAGAGAACTAGGCGAATTTCGGTCACACCTTCCTTTCTCGCTTACAGATGATCAGGAAAACGTGCTGGAAGAAATAATAAGCGAACTTGAAGCGCCGGAACCAATGAACAGGTTACTTCAGGGAGACGTAGGGACGGGAAAAACCGTGGTAGCAGCAGCTGCCGGTTACATAGTTGGCACTGCGGGGTTCCAGGTTGCTATGATGGCGCCAACGACGGTTCTGGCCGAGCAACATTTTAGGAACCTCGATAACCTCTTTCTGGACTTACCTGTAGAGGTAGAGCTACTGACCGGTGATACATCTAAAGGAAAAAGAGAGGATATTCTCTCTCGGGTAGAATCAGGTGAGGTGGATATGCTGGTGGGCACCCATGCCCTTCTAGAGGAATCCGTCTCCTTTGATGCACTCAACCTGGTGATCATCGACGAAGAGCAAAGGTTCGGAGTTGCCCAGAAGGAGCAGCTGGGATGGGCCTCTAACCCTGTTAACAAGCTCGTTCTGAGTGCGACCCCGATTCCCCGGACGATAACTGCCACTGTATACGGTGAATTCGAGGTATCCCGCCTGGAAGAATTTCCCCGGGGAGAGAAGAAGGTCAAAACTTATTGGGTGAGCGAATCAAAGCGGAATCAGGTTTACGAATACGTAAATGGCAAAATGGGGGAAGGTAGCCAGGCTTTTATCGTTCTCCCCCTGATAGAAGAATCTGATAAAAAGGATTTGAGGTCCGCTGTTGCGACTCGCAAGGAACTTAGCGAAAACCAGCTGGAAGGGTTCAACCTGGGTTTACTGCACGGGAGAATGAGTCAGGAGGAGAAGGGAGAAAGAATAGAAAAGTTCGAGAGGGGGGAATTCGAAGGCCTGGTCTCGACGACCGTGATCGAAGTCGGAATAGATATCCCCCGGGCAAGGTTGCTGGTTGTTGAAGAGGCCGATCAATTTGGACTAACTCAGCTTCATCAGCTCCGGGGAAGGATCGGCAGATCCGGAGATAAGTCCTACTGCTTTGCCATTGGCTCCCCTTCAACTCCTGAGGGAAGAGAAAGGCTGGAAGCGTTCCGCGATATCTCGGACGGGTTCGAGCTGGTGGAAAAAGATCTCGAAATAAGGGGTCCAGGAGACCTGTTAAGTTCGGCCCAGCACGGATTTCGTAACAGTTTCCGCGCCTGTAATTTCTTGCGTGATTACGATATAATGACAAAAGCTAAGGAAGAGGCAGACAGGTTTTTGAGAAGTGAACACGACGAATCTCTGAAAGAGATCTTCGAAAATTATTTTGCTGGAGGGTTCGATCGACTTGAGTCCGACTAATTGATCGGATAGATTAAGGAGTAAAAAGATAAAATGATCGACAAAGAAAGCATCAGGCACGTTGAGGATTTGGCGGAGCTTAGTCTTACCGAATCGGAGCGGGATGAGCTGACAGATGATCTTGCCCGGATATTGGATTACGTGGACAAGCTAAATGAACTGGACACGGAAGAAGTAGAACCTCTACGACATATACTCGAAGTTCAGAACGTGATGAGGAATGACGAGAAAAAGGAAACACTCGATTCCGAGGAAGTATTCCGCAACGCCCCCGCTCGTGATGGAAACTTTTTCCAGGTTCCTCCTGTCATAGATAAGGATTCATCGGAGGGCTGAGTGTATTACCTCTCAGGGTAAACGTAAGTCCCGATCTCGTCTCCTTCTAGAGCTCGCGCGGTTGCTCCCTCGTCGAATAGGTCGAAAATCACCATCGGAATTCCGGTCTCCCGGCAGATATTGGCGGCAGCCGCGTCTATAATGTCAAGATCGTGATCAACCAGATGTTCGTAAGTCAATTCAGGAAGGAACTCTGACTCTTCTTCGGCTGGGTCGCCGGTGAAAACCCCACTGACGTTTGTACCTTTTAGGATAAGATCCGCGCCTATTTCCCCTGCTCTGAGGGCGGCAGCACTGTCCGTGGTAAAATACGGGTTCCCAGTACCGCCTACGAACACCACAATACCCCCGTCCTGGAGATGTTGATCGGCTCGGTCCGGGCTCACGGGCTCCGTAACTCGATCTGTTGGGAAGGCTGACTGAAGCAATACGGGTACATTCAGGGATTGTAATTGATCCTTGAGAACTATTCCGTTAACTATCGTCCCCACCATTCCGGCGATGTCCCCCGCGGTTCGTGTTAATATCTCTTGTTCTTGTCCTCTTATTATATTACCCCCGCCGACTACAATGGCGATCTCGGTGCCAGTCTTTCTGGCCTGGTTAACCTGGTCCAGGATGTAACTTATCGAATCGGACTCAAGCGGGTTCTCGTCGCCAAACCCCGCGCCGGAAATCTTTATGACGGCTCTCGAAGGGGTAACTCTGGTGGGGGTTTTTGATGAACTCAATGTAGTAACCCGACTTCCCGGTTTTTTCTGGCGAGAATCGGATTCATCTCAATAATTCCCAATTAAATTATTCCTCTTCGGAATCGTCGCTTACGTCAAATCTTGCGAACCTGCTAATTACTATCTCCTCGTTAACCTTTGCAGAAAGTTCGCCCATTAGTTCTTCGATCGTTTTGTCCGTATCTTTGACTGATTCCTGTTCCATCAGGCAAATTTCACGGTAATATTTGTCCATTTTGCCTTCGATTATATCTTCTATTACGTGCTCGGGTTTGCCTTCCTGCTCGGCCTGATTTCTGTAGATCTCCTTTTCTTCTTCTACGACGTCTTCCGGTACGTCTTCCCGGGAGACGTACTCAGGTGAGGCGGCGGCAACCTGGAGTGCAACGGAGTTGACGAATTCTTTGAATTCGTCGCTGTTTGCCGTGAAGTCAGTTTGACATTTTACTTCCACCAGAACTCCTACTTTTCCGTCATGATGGATGTAAGAGCCAACTCTTCCTTCCCCGGAATTAAGTTTCCCTTCGGACATTTCCATGCCCTGTTCCCGCAATGCCTGTTTTGCCTCTTCCATGTCCCCATCAGCTTCCTGCAGGGCTCTCTTGCAGTCCATTATTCCTACGCCGGTTTCCTGCCTGAGTTTTTTTACCTCTTCCGTAGTTATAGCCATTAGTCTATCCTCCTAAGTGGAAAAATTGAAATAAACGTATGATTCTAGGCCGAAGCGCTTTCTACTTCTGCTTCTTCCTCTACTTCTTCCTCAGATGTTTCCTCTTTCGTCTCTTCTTCTTCAGCTTCGTCCGCTGCCGATTTAGCTTCCTTTTCTGCTTCTTCCTCCGTCTCCTCGGCTGCGGGTTCTTCCGTTTCGGTTTCTTCCTCTTCTTCCTCGAGGGATTTATCTGCGCCTTCTCGGCCTTCTATGACGGCGTCTGCCAGGCGCGACGTGAGCAGTCTGGTCGCCTTTATCGCGTCGTCATTCCCCGGTATCGGGTAGTCGATTAAGTCAGGATCGCAGTTGGTGTCGGTGATAGCTATTACCGGTATGTCAAGTATCCTTGCTTCATGAACAGCGATTTCTTCCGTCTCCGGATCGATGACGTACACCATGTCCGGTGGTTCTTCCATATCCCGGATTCCATCATAGTTACGCTTCTTCTTTTTTAACTCCCGACGTAGCTTTACTACCTCTTTATTGGGTAACTGGTCAAAAGTTCCGTCCTGTGACATTCTTTCTAGCTTGATCATTCGGTCTACGCTGTCCCGAATGGTGTCGAAGTTAGTTAAAGTTCCCCCCAACCACCTGTGATTTACGTAGTGGGCGCCACAACGCTTCCCCTGTTTTTCAACTATGTTTTGCACCTGTCGTTTGGTTCCAACGAAAAGAATCTCAGCACCGTGTCTTACCTGATCCCGGACAAAGTCGTAAGTGTCTTCGAATAGCGCCTGGGTCGATTCAAGGTCAATTATATGAATCCCTTTCCGTTCCATGAATATGTATTTTTCCATTTTGGGATTCCAGCGCTGAGTTCTATGCCCGAAATGGACACCCGTCTCTAAAAGTTCCTTCATGGTTAAGAGTTCCACATCTTTTCCTCCTTGTCTCTTCTAATAAATTCTCGTATGGTATACTTCAATTGTTCGAAGGTGAGAAGATTATACCGGAATATCCGCTGTATGTTCAAGGCGGGGTCATTTCTTGAGCCCGTTATAGCTTACTGATTCACCGTCGTTATCAAATGCTGGAGAGGGTTCTACCAGGATCTCTAACTCATTTAAAGCTACGAAAATAAAAAGACCTATCTGCATTCCCGGCAGATAGGTCTATATAAGATAAATCTATACTCCGTGCGTCATCAGATACAGTTCTTTGGTTAATTTTGATTCAGCAGGGATTCAATTTTTTCTTTGTTAAACCCGACAACGATGTTCCCGTCTATATCGATAACCGGGGTTCCTCGTTGACCTGATTTTTCGATCATTTCCTTAGCTTTCTTACGGTTTTCAGAAACATCGTAATCCGTGAAGGAAATGTCGTTCTCGTTGAAGTAATCCTTAGCTGCTGTGCAATAAGGACAAGTAGGTGTCGAGTAAACCGTTACATCATGTTCGCTCATTCTAGGTCACCTCCTGGCTTTTTGTTTAAGAGTACGTTGGGATGGATTCCTATATCCTTTAACAGCTGATAGTTTATGTCGTAACAGTATTTTATGCCTTCTTTGTGCTTTTCGAGAATGCCAGCTTGAGTTAGTTTGGAAAGGTGATAGGAAATATCCGGCTGACTTAGTTCGAGCTCGGTTGAAATTTCTTTGGCGCAGATATTATCGTTATCCAGTACCAGAGAAAGAATGTTTAGCCGCTGTGAACTGGCTAGTGCCTTAAATACTGATTCTCTCTCATCTAAACTAACTGCCGTTTTCTCATTCATTGTTATCTTCCTCGAAGTAAGTATAGTGTTTTATGGTATATTTGTCAATATTTAAAATTTTAAAAGTAGACAATAACTCAACCTCATGTGCGCAGGCTGTAGTTTTTATTTTATTGGGTAAATCTGAACCGGACGTCCGCTACCCAGGCTCCTTTGCTCGAAGCGATGACGGGATTTAGGTCGAGTTCACCGATCTCCGGGTGGTCGACGGCAAATTGAGAAACTCTCTGCACTATATTTACCAGCGAGTCTACGTCGACTCCTTCCTTCCCTCTTACGCCTTCCAGAATAGGGTATCCGTTTATAGATTCCACCATTTCCCGTGCCTGGGTGGTCGATACTGGTGCCACTCTAAAGGAAACGTCTTTCATAATTTCCACGTATATACCGCCTAACCCGAACATTATAAGCTGTCCAAACTGCGGATCACGCTTTGACCCTACTATAACTTCTTCTCCTTCTACCATTTCTTGAACTCTTATTCCATTTATTTCCGCTCCTGGCTGAGTATCGCTTAGATTATCAATCATGGACTGGAATTCCCATGCAACGTCAGCTGGCTCAACCCCAACTTTGACCCCACCTGCGTCAGATTTGTGGACTATCTGGGACGAATCGACTTTCAAAACCACCAGCGAACCGATATCTTCCGCCAGATCCGCAGCTTCTTCCGGTGTTCTTGCTAACTTTGCGGGAGTAGTCGGTATTCCATAATGGTCAAGCACCTCCAGACCTTCTAAGCCGACTACTCTGTTTCCCGTTTCTTTTAACTCCTCGAGTTTCTCCTCCGCCTTCTCTTTTTGAACCGTTAAGTGACCGGGAGTAGACCTGTCCATTCTTCGAATATCGCCGTATTTAACGAGAGCAGAAAGGGCTCTGACCGCCCGGGCGGGGTCGAAGTAATTTGGTACCCCGGCGTTCTTTAGATTATCTTGAGCTTCTGGTTCAAGTTTCCCTCCCATAAGAGCGCCGACAATCGGCTTGTCAGTTTTTTGTCGGGCATCTGCCAGCACCTTAGTTAGTTCAGGGTAAGAAAATATAGCTGCGGGAGCAGACATAGCCAGCACGGAGTCGACGTTCTCGTCCTCTATTATGTAGCTCAGGGCCTCACGATAGTCTTTCTCGTCTGCCTTACCCGTCAGGTCTATTGGATTTTGTCGAGAAGCCAGTGAGGAGAGAACTCCTTCCAGTTTATTTAGTGTACTTTGCTGGAGGGCAGCCAGCTCCAACCCGTATCCGTCCAGGGCGTCCGTGGCCATAACCCCGGGACCACCGGCGTTCGTGATAATTCCCACTTTACGGGTATCGGGCGGGCTCTGATGGGCAAGAATAGACCCGAAATCGAATAGTTCCTCGATATTTTCCGCCCTGATCACTCCACTCTGGGTAAAAGCCGCGTTGTAGGCATCGTCACTTCCGGTGATCGTTCCCGTGTGAGACTCGGCAGCGCTTGCACCTTCCTCCGTCTTACCCGCTTTCACGACGACTATTGGCGTGCTTTTTGTTACCTCTTTAGCGCGCTCAATGAACTTCGATCCCCGCTTGATCCCTTCGAGATAAGCCAGAATAACTTCCGTTCCCTCGTCCCGATCCCATTCTTCGATTAAGTCTATCTCGTCCAGAACGGCTTTGTTGCCAAGGGAAACAAAATGGTTAAACCCCATCCCTACCTCGTTTGCCCAGTCAAGCACGGCGGTGCAAAAGGCACCGCTCTGACTCATAAATGAGATGTTTCCGGGAAGCGCCATTTCCTGGGCGAAACTTGCGTTAAGGTTCGAGGAAGTCGAAATGACGCCAATAGCATTAGGCCCGATCACGTTTAACCCGTTATCCCGGGCGATAGTTGCCAGTTCCTCCTCCAGCTTTGCTCCCTCTTCTCCAACTTCCTTAAACCCCCCACTTACCACGATTGCGTCCTTCGTTCCCGCGTCGGAACATTCTTGCAGTACGTCCGGTACTATCGGAGCCGGTACCGCTACTACCGCGAGGTCTACATACGATGGGACCTTGGAGATCCGGTCGTAGCACTTCAAACCCTCAATCTTGTCAGCTTTCGGATTGACCGGAAATATCTCTCCGTCAAAACTTTGAATCAGATTCGTGAGAACCTCCCTCCCGACCGCACCTTTTTTTCTGCTCGCCCCTATTACCGCGACGGAAGAAGGATGGAATAGATTGCTAAGTTTCACTATACCCCTCCTAAAACCCCTCTATAGATATCATAATTGTGCAGGAAATCAAACTTTCTCTCAACAACCTAAGTTTAACGCTTTCCTGCAGAATATTGACTCTATTTGCTGGAATATCCGTTCATTGAAATTGCGTTATTGATTAAGTAACCTGAGTTACTGGGGGCTTGAGTAATGTTAGATATTCTTAGCGAAGTACCAAAGATCCGGGAAGAGTACGAGAAGCTGGAGAAAAAGATGGGAGACCCGGACGTTATTGAAGGGAACAAGTACCAGGAAGTATCCAAGAAGTACTCCAGAGTGAAGGATTTACTGGAGCTAACGGATGAGCTTGAGGAAGTAACTAACAGGATAGAGGAAAACGAGAAAATGCTCGAAACCGAAGACGACAAGGAAATGATAAACCTAATTCAGGATGAACTGGCTGAAAATAGGGAAGAAAGGGAGCGCCTGGAAGACGAGATTCGTCAACTGATCATTCCCAAACCTGATGAAGACGAGAAGAACGCTATTCTGGAAATTAGGTCCGGAGCTGGTGGAGACGAATCCGCGCTTTTTGCCGCCGATTTGCTCAGACTCTATAGGAGATATGCGGATAAGCATGGTTTTGAAGTCGAAACGCTGGAGAACAAACCCACCTCCATCGGGGGATTTTCCGAGGTATCCGTTGCGATAGAGGGAGAGGGTGCTTTTGGTAAATTCAAATACGAGAGCGGCGTCCACAGAGTTCAGCGAGTTCCTGACACAGAATCGTCGGGTAGAATTCATACTTCTACTGCTACGGTAGCGGTACTGCCCGAGGCAGAAGAAGTTGACGTTCAAATAGACGAAAACGATGTTAGGGTAGATACTTTCCGGTCTTCGGGTCCCGGAGGACAGCACGCGAACGTGACCGATTCCGCGGTCCGGTTAACTCACGAGCCTACCGGTATAGTGGTTTCCTGCCAGGACGAGAGTTCCCAGCACAAGAACAGAAAGAAGGCTTGGCGAGTACTGAGATCCAGGTATAAAGAAAAGATCGAAGAAGCAAGAGCGGAAAAGCGTGACAGCAAGAGAAGAGGGCAGATAGGTCAGGGTCAAAGGAGCGAGAAGATCAGGACTTACAACTTCCCCCAGAACAGACTCACGGATCACAGGATTAACTATACCACCCACAACCTGGAAGCCATCATGGAAGGTGAGATAGACGACTTGATAAGGGCTCTTGAAGAAGCGGAAGAGAAGGAAAAACTGGACAATCTCGACATTTCCGAGCTGCTGAAAAGGAGTTAGGGCCTGCCGCTGGAGTTCCCTGTCCAAGCTATTTTGGAGTTCCTTTCTCCTTGAAAAAGACAGTTCAAA
This sequence comes from Candidatus Bipolaricaulota bacterium, assembly GCA_018334915.1. Lineage (GTDB taxonomy): Bacteria > Bipolaricaulota > Bipolaricaulia > M55B111 > M55B111 > JAGXLP01. The sequence goes on along the minus strand of JAGXLB010000037.1, from coordinate 6,278 downwards.
ACAATAGAATAACCAGGCAAGGGTCTATAGCTCAGTTGGTCAGAGCGCACGCCTGATAAGCGTGAGGTCCCTGGTTCGACTCCAGGTAGGCCCACCACTTACATCTCAATACCTTTTAAAACACCTAACCGAAGACCTAACCAGGATTATCCTCTTCCAAATATATCAGAAGGTCGGCTAGAGTAAACGATCGGAGAATATCGAGGAACTTCTCGTAAATGGCTTCCCAGGCTTCCAGCGTCGGGCAGTTATCCTTAAGTGGACACGGATCATCTTCGTCTGGCAGTAGACAATTTACCGGAGCGAGTTTGCTTTCTTCCAGAACTGATATTACCGACTTGACAGAAATCTCTTTAGGTTTCTCTGCCAGCTCGTAACCCCCGCCCCGACCACGCTTAACTTCGACCAGTTCGGCTTCCTTAAGCTCCTGCATTATTTTTTCCAGGAACGGCCGAGGAAGTTCGTACTTCTCCGAGATCTTTTTCGTTGAGATGTAGGTATCGCCGAAATTCTCCGCAAGTTCAGTCATTGCAACTAAGCCGTAACCACTTTTCTTCGTAACTCTCATTTATATCTCCCGGGGTTTTGTTTTATTGGTTATTTCAAATCATTGGCTTCCATCTATGACTTAGATTCCCAATTCCTGGTCAACTTTTTCTGTATTCTTTTCATCCGTTTCTTCCAGCTTACACTGGAGGTTAGATACCTTATTTTCCAGCTCTACTTGTCTCTTTAGCAGATATTCAAATACGTCACCCAGTGGATCGGGAATATCGGCGTGATCTAAATCAAAGTCAGGCTCGTGTTTAACTTCTTCCGTTGTGACTTGGGCCGGGACGCCTACAGCTGTGCAGCCAGGGGGAATCGAATTCGTTACCACGGACCCCGCCCCGACTCTGGCAGCCTGGCCCACGGTGATCGGTCCGAGTAATATCCCTCCGGCCCCTACTTCTACTTTGTTTTCCAGGGTAGGATGTCTTTTCCCGGAGTCTTTGCTTGTACCACCAAGAACGACTCCCTGATAGAGTAAAACGTCGTCACCGATCTCGGCCGTCTCCCCGATTACGACGCCGCTTCCGTGATCTATAAATACACCGGTTCCGATTTCGGCTCCCGGATGAATTTCTACTCCGGTTAGAAACCGAGCTATGTGTGAGGTAAGCCGCCCGAGAGTTTTAAGGTGATGGCGCCAGAAAAAATTGGATATTCGATGAATCCACAGAGCGTGAAGTCCGGGATAGCAACATAGAACCTCAAATAAATTTCTGGCTGCGGGGTCCCGGTCGAAAACGGCTTCAATATCTCGGTGGAATCGATTGAAAATTTCCATACCCACCTCTTAATCAAGTATGTTATCCAGTTGGTTTAAATAAATGAAATGAATCAAAGGATAGTAAGATTAAGAAACCATTCCTTAATTTCCAACATGACTTATGTTAAACCGTGGGTAGGTTTTTTTCAAGAGTAAAAAGGTCAACTTTTCTATCCGGCACTCGGTTGAGCTGGGTGCTGTCGACCGAGACCTTGCGGCACCTAAACCAGCCGGATCTCCGATACCCCGTGGATTAGCTTTATTGCCTCTTCCCGAGAAGTGTACAAGCCCTCCCTTTTATGACTCAATATAGGATAATTGAATTTAAGCGCCGTAATGGTAAAGAGACTTGTTCTATCCAGTTGATTCCCCCCTAAATGAGGGCTGGATTGAAACTCAAATAGCCGAAGATTATAATCGCCTTCAGGTGATTTAATTGCCGGAGCTTCCTGAGGTGGAAACAGTAGTACGGGGTCTGCGCTCCCGCGTTGCCGGGCATAAGGTCGATAAGGTTAAAATCCATGACCCCGACTTGCCCAGGAACGTTAAACCTGAGAAACTCGTCGAAGAATTGGAAGGGAAGAGTATTACGGACGTCAGGCGGAGGGGCAAATACGTGCTACTTGAAGTAAATGACGATAAATTAGTGGCTATTCATCTGAGGATGACGGGAAAGCTCCTGGTTTGTTCATGCGACGAGGAAACGGATTACCAGAGGATAACGTTTTCGTTTAATGAGGACGGAAAACTCGTCATGGACGATCTCAGGCGGTTGGGCACTCTGGACCTTCTGGAGTCGGAACACGAGGAGCCGCTCTCGTCCCTCGGACTCGAGCCCTTCACAGGTAGTTACAGGTGGGAAGAGTTTCAGGAATTGTTTGATACGACTCAGCCGGTAAAATTGACCCTGCTTGATCAGAAAAAGATAACTGGACTGGGAAATATTTACGCCAGCGAAGTTCTTTTTCGGGCGGGAATTAACCCTCTGGCTTCGGGAAACGAAATAAACGAGGCAGGGAAGAGAAAGCTTTTTGAAAAAATCCCCGAAGTCCTTTCCGAGGCCATCGATAACAACGGGACGACGTTCAGTAACTTCCGTGATTCTTCCGGCGAGACCGGGAATTTTCAGGATTTCCTGCGAGTGTATCAAAAGGAGGGGAAACCCTGTCCTGCCTGTGGAGAGGAGATTGTCAGGGTCGACCAATCTGGAAGAGGAACTTATTATTGTCCAAACTGTCAGGATAAAGGCTAGAGGATGAGTATTTAATTGCCGATCAAATATCGGGTGGTACTTTAATGGAAGGAACAATCGTTTTGACTAATATTTTGCTTAGAGCTATAGATTGGCTGTTTCAGCTGGCCTCTTTGTTGATTGTGGCGAGGGTTTTCGTGTCCTGGATATTTCCCAGACGAAAACCGAACCCGATCGTAGATTTTATTTATCGGACAACCGAGCCCATTCTCGCACCCATCAGGCATCAAGTTACCAGGTTAATGGGCTATCAGATGCCAATAGATATAACTCCCCTGGTGGCGATTCTCTTACTCCTGGCAACCCGTTACTTGCTGGTGAGATCAATAGCACTTCTCATCTAATCGTCCTTAGTACCTCTTCTTCGGGCCACCCACTTTTCCATTAACTCCTTCATCCTCTTTTCTTCCCCAGATTCAGTTGGGAAGTAATACCTTCTGTCCGTCAGGTTGTCCGGAAAAACCTGGAGATCTGCAGTTTTGTTCTCCATATTGTGTGCGTAGTGATAGCCTTCGCCGTAACCCTCTTCTCTCATCAGGTCGGTAGGAGCGTTACGGAGTTCCTTCGGGACCGGCTGGTTTTCCGTCTCCTCAACGTCCTTCTTGGCCTCGCTGTAAGCTTCGTAGATAGCGTTGCTTTTCGGGGCCAGCGAGAGGTAAATTACGGCCTGGGCCAGGGCAAGGTCGCATTCTGGCATGCCAATCAGCTCGACAGCTTCTTTTGCGGCCACCGTTACCTGTAGTGCCTGGCTGTTTGCCAGCCCAACGTCTTCGCTGGCGATACGAACCAGCCGACGGGCGATGAAGACCGGGTCCTCTCCGCCTTCGAGCATACGAGCCAGCCAGTAGAGCGAGGCGTCAGGGGAGCTATTTCTGATAGTCTTGTGAAGGGCGGAGATTATATTGTAATGTTCTTCTCCGCTTTTATCGTAGTCCAGGCTCTTTCTTTGAGCTGCGTTCTCAACCGTAGAATTGTTGATTTCTTTGCTGCCTCCCGCCAGCTTGCTGCTTAGTTCCAGGAGGTTAAGGGCTCTTCTCGCGTCGCCGTCGGAAAAACTGGCGATTGTCTCAATCGCTTCGTCCGTTATCTCGAACTCCCCCGCAAGCCCTCGATCGGTGGCAAGTGCGTTTTCGACGAGCTGGGTTACCTGTTCCCTGGTTAACTTTTCAAAGACGAAGACCTGACACCGGGATAGAATGGCGGAATTTAGCTCGAACGAGGGGTTCTCGGTCGTCGCCCCGATGAACTTGACGCTGCCTTCTTCTAGAAAAGGCAGGAGAACGTCCTGCTGGGCCTTATTGAACCTATGTATTTCGTCTATAAACAGTAGGTCGCGCTGGTTGGTTCGGCGGAATTTTTCCTGAGATTCTTTTAAGGCTTCTCGAACCTCTTTGACACCGGAAGTGGCGGCTGAGAGATGGACGAATTTGGCATCGTCCTGGTCGGCGATAATGAACCCAAGCGTGGTTTTCCCCGTTCCCGGAGGTCCCCAGAAAACAAGAGCCCTGCTCTGGCCTTCCTCGATCAGTTTTCTCAGCGGCCCGTCTTTCCCGATTAGGTTCTCCTGACCGATCACTTCGTCAATGGATCTGGGTCTTACCCGATCGGCCAGAGGTCGTTTCAAGTCATCCTGGTTTTCGGCTTCTTCGCCTTGAGTAAACAGATTGCTCATATTTATTCAATCTAATTATAAAACCTAGTCAAGGTGAGGAACAGCCCGAGGACTTTCGTGGTGCTATTGAAAGTAAAGAGGGATAAAAATTCCGCTCTCGTCCCCCCTACCCCGTGAAATGAAAGCCTTGAAAAGAAATCCCTCATTTAATACTATTCCACGCTCGTTCCAACGAAGGTCCCTAGCTCAACCGGCAGAGCACTCGGCTCTTAACCGAGGGGTTTCGGGTTCAAGTCCCGAGGGACCTACCAGCCTTCCCACTCTCTTCAATCTATCAGCTTTACTCTTTTGTATGTGGCTCGAAACACCTGAATTTTTGTAGTTCAGTTGTGCTAAGTAAAGCGTTTCGACCTGCTTAGAGGGAAACGAGCCGTCGACCTTCTTTTTAAAGTATCCAGGGAAAGCTTTTAATTTCCAAACTTCGGTTCGTCCAGGTCGCCATCGTCGCTGTAACCACGTGATTCCCAGTATCCCTTATAATCATCGTTGGCGGATAGTTCGATCTTTGTGATCCAGCGTACCCACTTGTAACCCCACTTTTGCTCGGCAACCAGCTGGAACGGAAAACCCTGTTCTGGCGGGAGCTGTATGCCATTTAAGTGGTCAGCGATTATTATATTGTTGTCCATTATGTGCTCTACTGATAGAGAAGATGTATAGCCATCCGCAGCGTGGAAAATTACAGTATTTACTTCCGGGTTTATGTCCAATTTCGAAAACACGTCTTTAAGCGGAATCCCTCCCCAGAGAGCCTTGACGCGCCAGCCTTCAACACACTGGAGCGTCACTATTTTCTTTACGTGGTCCATCTCCTGGAGTTCTTCGTAGGTGAGTGCCCTGTCTTCATTTATCAGCCCAGTAATCTGTAGCCTGTATTCGTCTTTGTCGATTTCCTGGACCCCTTTGATGGAGTTTTCTCTAAAATCTTCTACCGAGCCAAGCTTTGCGCCCTTGTAATTTCTGACTTCTACTTCTTCCGGTTCCGGATCTTCCGCCGAAATAACCGAAAATGAGCTAAATGTTAACAGCAGGAGAACCATAATTGCTCCGACTGCCTTCACGAACGACGGTTTGTTTTTCATGTTAAAACCCCCCGTTGAAGCTGGTATGGTAATTCATAATCCGATCTTATTAGATAAAGAAAAGGTAAAAAGAACCGCTAGTTAGACCTATCAACAGTAGAAACAGGATCGCATCCACTAGATACATCCTTTTAACTTTAAACCGTAAAACTAGTCTTCTGATCTGGGGTAATAAGTGGGCAAGTATGAAGAAGACAGCCACGGGCTGGATCGTCTGGTGGAGCTTGAATGCATCAGCTTTTCCAATTATTACCCGGAAAATACGAAAGTGGGATATACCGTAACCGCTTATGAACTCCAGGACGAGAACGACTACCAGCAGCCAGGCGCTCCACTTCGATATTCTCTCCCAGTAACGGCCCATTTCGCCCCTTTCTTTAGGTTTCCTCCACCTTGATAGCTGGGTTTAAGCTATGGAAGTTTGCTAAGGTCTTGTGGCGATATTTCGTTAACCTCCTCAACCATCAAAAAGTGGAGTATTTCGATCGGATAATTCTTTAAAACAATATGGTAAACTCGCATATACGTCAACAACGAGTTTTTGTTAGTAGATAATTTGAATGGGTAGAGGATTTACAGCCAGTATCGACTTTCCCCCCGGGCCAAAACCTCTTACCTCCCACGATGGCAGCCGGTATTCACCCTCCAGCTTTAACACAAGTAAGTTGGTTGATGCAAAGCATAGGACTGTGTAGGAATGGACGTCTTGCTCGCTGAGATATTATTGACCCGATTGATATATCCCCTGAGTGGGGATTGTATTGGGAAAACCCGTTGGATATAATGAATAAGTAATTTGAAGCACTAATATCAGTAATTTTAACTTTCACACAAGTGGGTCGTTAGCTCAGGGGTAGAGCATCTGACTTTTAATCAGAGGGTCGGAGGTTCGAATCCTCCACGACCCACCACCATCAGGCGTTACCCACCTATCGGGCTTATACAAAAACTTTTTATCTT
>JAGXLB010000036.1 GCA_018334915.1 Candidatus Bipolaricaulota bacterium | reverse complement strand
TAAATTTAAATGACGAGTCAGCTTTACTGATTTTATGATATTTTATCCCGGTCGGAGAATCAAAGGACCGAACCGAACAAGGACTCCATTAGTTCGTTCCAGCACGTCGACTACTGATTAATCCATTCGATCGGGTACCAAATTCACCCTTCCGTACGGTTCAAGTTCGTTCGGACGGAAGTGTTTGACGATTACGCTCACGTCATCTCCCTCGACCTCCACCAGGAGATAGTTGTAATCCAGCTTCTGCTCGTTTCCCTTCCAGTAGTGATCTTCCGGGTAGTCTTCCGGCATCCAATTAGAGCTAAGGCTCTGTTCTCCGCCACCGCCTCCAACCACAAAATACCGGACTCCGTCGACGCTGTAGGCTTCTGTCGCGTGGTTATGGCCGGTAAATACGGTTATGTCTACCTTATCCGCGTATGACTTCAATAACGAATGCGGATTATGTTCCTCGGGCAGCGGGCCAAAACCCGATCGCGAGAAGACCGGGTAGTGAAGTGTCAGAAACGCGTGGTCCTTCCCGTCCGCTATCGCTTCTTCCAGCCAGCTGGTAAGGTAGTTCATCTGTGTTTCGTAACTCGGGGTCGATTTGTACCAGTCCGCCGGAGCTTCCGGGTCCATAATCCCAGAATCAAGGAAGATAAACCGAGCATTCTTGTAATCAAACTGGTAAACCCTGTTATCGACGTTAAATCCGTATCGATTCAGGTATGGGAACATCTCTCTGAACCCGATAATGTTCTCGTCGCCCCAGGTTTCATGGTTTCCGAGCACGGGAAAGAAACGAGCTGATAGGTTTCCAGGACCGCCATCGGGCAGGCGAGAGAAGAATCTTCGATCGAAGTCCTGCCAGTACGGGCTTTCCTCCGCACTTTTTCCCTGAAACCCAAAATAAACTATATCTCCGGTATGCAGAACAAAACTCGGTCCGTCCTCGTTATTTTTGACTCCTTCCCTTACTTCGCGTACTACATTGTCGTAAACCCATTCCTGTCCGCTTGCCAGTAAACTAACCTGGGCTTTTCCGACCTCTCTGTTCAAGAACACGTCAGGCCAGCCGTCCCGTCCGTAAGTAATGGTCCGGGACTGACCTTCCTTTTCTCCGGGTAATTCGATTCGTTCCAGCTGCAACGTATTAGGGTTATAGAAAGCCTCGTACGGTGGTTCTTTCTGGCCCGAATAAGCGTATCGGGTAACCGCGTGAATGAGTTCGTCTAGTTTTTTCTTATTCTTTTTATCGTAGGGTGCGTAAGCGGGAATCCTGCTATCTCCAAATACCACAAAAGAATAACTATTTTCCCTTGACTCCGCTGCTCCGGGTAAGGGGGAAGATACTAAGAACATCGTAATCCATACCAGCAAAAGTATAGCTAGCCACATTGCGTCAAAAAAGTCTCTGAAACCTAACCCTGTCTTACTCTTCGAATAATTAGACATCTTTACACTCCTTGAATACTTACAGTTAAGTCAGTTTATCGAAAATTTCATTTAAATTTTGTAACTATTAATGATACCTTAAAAAATGTTTTACCCCAACTAGTTGAAGTCCAGAATACCAGCAAGAATTGATCGGTTGTCATTTGGACCGGGATGATTCGACTAAACATGGAACATCCAGGTTGGATAACCCGGCGTTAGTCGGTAGTATTTCCAAAGCCAATATCAAAAAGAGGTAGTAACTATGGATGAGAGTTCTGTCGGAGAAGTGGAGACCAATAAGTTCCACTACGACGAGAACATAGAACTGGAGAGCGGCAGAAAGTTTGGCCCCATCGACGTTGCCTACGAGACTTACGGGGAGTTGAACAAGGACAGGAGTAACGCAGTATTGATCTGCCACGCTTTGACGGGCGATGCCCACGCCGCGGGTTGGCACGATGGCGACGAAAAGCCGGGCTGGTGGGACAATATGATAGGTCCGGGAAAAGCTTTCGATACGGATAAGTACTTTGTCATCAGCTCAAACGTACTGGGTGGGTGTCAGGGCACTACCGGGCCGAGCTCCATAAACCCGGAAACCGGAGAACCCTACGGATTGAACTTTCCCGTGATTACCGTAAAAGATATGATTACCGTCCAGAAGAAATTGCTAGAGCACCTGGGGGTTGACCGTATATTCGCGGTGGCCGGAGGATCTCTGGGAGGCATGCAGGCACTCCAGTGGGCGGTAACCTGGCCCGAAAGGGTTAAGTTCGTGATCCCCATAGCCACTACCGCTCAGTCGACCCCACAACAGATTGCCCTCGACGAGGTCAGGCGGAGGGCAATAATGTCCGACCCAAAGTGGAACGAGGGCGATTATTACGGAGACAGTCCTCCGGAAGACGGCCTGAGGCTGGCAAGAATGATCGGCCACATAACTTATCTCAGCGATACGTCCATGAAGGAAAAGTTCGGGAGGAAGCTCCAGGGCAGCGGGAAGTTTAACTTCGACCTCGACGTCGACTTCGAGGTCGAAAACTACCTCCATTACAAAGGGGGATCGTTCGTGGAGCGGTTTGACGCCAACTCTTACCTCTACCTGACCAAGGCGGTGGATTACTTTGACCTGACAAACGGGGGAGAAAGGTCACTCATGGAAGCCTTTTCAAACGTTAAGTCGAAGTTCCTCGTAATCTCCATCACTTCCGACTGGCTCTACCCGACCTACCAGTCGAAACAGATAGTCAAGGCTCTGGAATCGAATTCCGTCGACGTAACCTATTCGGAAATCACGTCCACCTACGGTCACGACGCGTTTTTCCTCGAACCGGGCCAGCTTCACCACATGGTAGCTAATTTCCTGTCTCAGGTACTAGTAAAAGACGTAATGCAAAGCAACGTCCCGGTAATTCATAAGGAAACTTCCATCAAGGAAGCATCAAAAACGATCATTGAAAGCGACTTTACCCATATTCCCGTGGTCGAAGACGGAAATAAACTTGCCGGCATTCTCACGGCCTGGGACGTGGCCAGCGCCGTGGCAAACGACTTAAGCTCTCTTTCTCCCATAATGACGACCGAGGTGATAACTGCATCACCCGAGGAGCCAGTTAAACAGGTGACCCACAAGATTAACCAGTACAATATCTCGGCCCTGCCCGTGGTAGACGAAAGCGACGAGGTACTAGGCCTTGTCACGAGCGATAGTATCACTCAGCTTATTCAGGGCCAGCAGCCCATACCGGGAACGGAAGAGGTCAAGAAAGAATAAAATACTCCGGTTTCTAAACCCTCCGACCCAAAAAATCAAACTCTCTTCTTGTAGTAATCAGCCAGGAACCTATAGTACTCGGCCTGGTCTCTATATAAAGATTCGTAAAGTTCGACTTTCTCGTGCTCGGGCCTGATAACCTTTCCTATTAGGGGTTCCGGCAATTCCCGGATTTCTCCTTCACCCTGCATCGCGACCAGGGCGGCCCCTCTCGCGGCCGACTCCTCTACTTCTGGTACCTCTATTTTCGCGTCAAATACGTCAGCCTGAATCTGGAGCCAGGAATTACTTCTCGTGTATCCCCCGCTAGCCCTTATCGTAATATCGTCCTGCAGGTACGGCGTCAAAAGCTCCTCGATTCCCTTCAACCGGTAGGTAACTCCTTCCATTATAGCCCGTGCCATCTCCGCTCTCCCGTGAGATATCGTCAGGCCGAGGAAACCCCCTTTCATATACGGTCTCCAGCCCGGAGACCTTTCCCCCGTCAAAAACGGGGCAAAGATCAACCCGGAGCTGCCGGGGCGGATGGTTTCGACGCATCTGTCTATTTTTGCGTAAACCTCACCTTTTTCCCTAACGTCTTCATTTACAAAGTTATCAATAAACCAGTCCAGAGCGAGCCCGCCGTTATTCAGAGCACCGCCACATATCCACCGGTCCGGGAACAAGTCGTAACTCCATAGCTTGCCTTCCCTGTCGAGTAACGGCTCGGTCGTGGCCACCCTTAAAGCACCGCTCGTTCCAATCGTAGAAGAAATTCTGTCCTTCACCAGGCCCGCGGTAGATAAATGGGCCAGCATTCCGTCCCCTCCGCCCGGATAGACAGAGGCCTTGTCCAGCCCCGGAATATCGGTGTCGCCATCGATCTTTTCCCTGGCTCCCATCGTCGTCGGTAGATTTTCCGGTGATAGGTGTAAAACCGACAGTATCTCGCCATCCCAGTCAAACTCGGTGTTGAGTAAGCCGGAGGCGGATGCCACCCCTCGGCCCTCCACAAACCTGTCGAGGAGGTTCATAAAGACGAAGCTTTTTATCGATCCCCAGAGGGGAACGGATCGAAACTTCTCCGGTTCTTCCTCCTTCAGCCAGAGTAACTTGGCTGCAGGGTACATCGGGTGAAGGACGCAACCCGTTCTGGAGTGAAAATCCCCTATCAGATCGCCCAGTCTATCGGCGTATTCTCGCCCGCGGGTATCCGCCCAGGTGAAAAGCGGTGTAAGTGGCTCCCCTTTATCGTCAAGGCCAACCAGGGAATGAAGCATGGCAGAAAATGAAATGGCCTTTACCGGTGCATTTTGTTTAGCCACTTTAGTGAGACATTTCCTCACGTTTTTTAAAATTTTTTTCGGATCCTGTACCGCCTGGCCGGATTGATCAGTTTGAGTCTCTATTTCCTCGTAATGGATCGCCTGTACATTTAAGTCTTCATCGTAGGCAACTGCACGTGTGCTGCCGGTTCCAATATCTACGCCTATATAAACCGATTTTGACCCGGTATTTTTTTCCACAGCGCATACCTCAAGCCTTTTGGCAAATCAAATTATTAGCGAGAATAAAACGAAAAAGCTCTTCCGACAATTGATTCGACGGCTCGAATATATCTCATAAACGAGGACTCTGTTGACCTATATTATACGTGACAGCTAACCTATTAAAACTTTCTCTTCGAAACGCTCACCTGACACTCAAACCCACCTTTTGCATATTTGCTTATATTGGTTTATCTTCTAATTGAAGCGATCTAAGCTCTTGAGTCTTAATCGATAAGCGGGAAGTCCGGTCAAAAATTATACAAGCTTCCGCAACCGGTCAGGAGAATTCCGTGCCGGATGAACATTGAGTTACTAGTCCTGTTTGTGTAAAGTCGGGTAGTACGAATTTCGATTCGAGGTGTTATCGTGGACAACAAAAAATTTCGAATTCTTTCCCTGTTAAATCCGATCCAGGAAGCAGTAGTTTATTTGGAGAAGTACGGCTCGGTAGTAACGGGTACATCCTGGTCCCGCAGAAAAGTGCTAGAAAAAATAAACGATTTTGATGCCGTTCTGGCTGACGACGAATTTCGTTACGACGCAGAGTTCTTCAGCAGGGCGGATAAACTCAAGGTCGTCTCCCGGGTCGGCGTAGGCTACGAGAACGTCGACGTAGAGGCTGCCTCGGACCATGGAGTAATGGTAACGAATACTCCCGGCGTAATGGCCGAGTCCGTAGCCGAGCACGCCATCATGCTGATGCTGGCAAGCGCCAACAACCTCGTTTCGGCTGATAGTGCAATTAGGGAAGACCACTGGGAATGGGAAAAGTATCGGGGAGTCGAACTGTGGAATGGAAACCTGGGTCAAATTGGTCTGGGAAAAATCGGCTATATGGTTGCAAAAAAGGCAGCTGACTGTTTTAACATGAGGGTTCTGGTTCACGATCCGTACGCCGTGGAGGAAAGGGTGCTGGAAGTAGGCGGTAAATCCGTGAACCTGGGGGCCGCGCTCGGAGAGGCCGACGTCGTGTCAATCAACGTCCCGCTCACGGAAGAAACAAACCAGATGATCGGCAAAGATGAGTTCAAGAAAATGAAGGAATCCGCGATTCTCGTTAACACCAGTCGCGGGAAAGTAGTCGACCAGAGTGCCCTGGTCCGGGCTCTAAAGGAAGGCGAAATCAGTAAGGCCGGGCTAGACGTACTGGAAGAGGAACCGCCGGAAAAAGACGACCCAATACTCGAACTCGATCAGGTAATATTTACACCCCATCAGGCCAGTAACACCGAAACTGGCGTAACAAACATGTTTATGGGGGCAGTAAGGAACCTGACCTCGGCTTTACAGGAGAAGCGCCCCAGGTTCCTGCTCAATCCGTCGATTATTGATCAAGGTTAGTTAACCGAGAATTTAAAAAGGAGGCGCTAATGGAATTAACCAAAGACGCCATAGCGATAACGATAGACTACACTTTCCTCGATCCGGATGGCACTCTGGAGTACATGAAAAAGCTCTGCCAGGAAGCTATCGAATATAATTTTGCATCCGTGGCAATCGCGCTCGGCTTCATTAAGACTTCTAAGGGCTCCGGTCAGGAAGGAGCTACCGTCGAAAACGTAGAATTGATGAAAAAAGTAGTTGTAGAAGAGTTGAAAGTAAAAGCCGCAGGGGGAATTAGAACCCCGGAAGACTATAAAGAAATGAGAAGTGCTGGGGCTTCCCGAATCGGAACCAGTTCTGGTCTGGCAATAGTTGACGAAGCCAGCTGAGCGATTTTCACGAACATTAGTTAGGGGTGAGTAATCTTGAGTAAATGTATTCTGGCTCACGACCTAGGCACGACCGGGGACAAAGCCACTCTTTACGATAAAAACGGCGAACTGCTCCGGAGTGCCGTCACCAGTTACGAAACGTTCAGGCCTCATAACGGGTGGGCCGAACAAAACCCGGAGGACTGGTGGGACGCAGTATGCAGTTCCACGAAAGAACTCCTCGAGGACAGCAAAGTAAATAAAGATGATATCGCCGCAATCAGCTTTAGCGGCCAGATGATGGGTTGTTTACCTCTGGACGCAAACGGGACTCCGCTCCGCCGGTCGATAATCTGGGCCGATCAGCGCAGTGTAAGCCAGGCAGAGAAGCTGGAGCGTGAGATTGGCAGGAATAACTTATACGGAATAACGGGCCACCGCGTCAGCCCGACTTATTCGCTGGCGAAAATTATGTGGGTAATGGAAAACGAGCCGGAGGTCTACGAAGATACTTACAAATTCGTCCACGCGAAGGACTACATAGTCAAAAAGTTGACCGGAAAGTTCGTCACCGATTACTCAGATGCTTCTGGGATGAACCTCTACGACATCAACGAGAAGTGCTGGTCCGAGGAAATCATAGAAGGAGCGAACCTGAACGTAGAAAAGTTGCCCGAAGTTAGGTCCTCCTTCGACGTAATTGACGGGGTGAGATCCAGTATAGCCGGAGAAGTCGGCCTAAAACCGGACACTCCCGTCGTTCTCGGTGCCGGTGACGGTTCCGCTGCGAGCGTTGGTGCCACAGTAGTCCAAGAAGGAAGCGCCTACAACTACATTGGTTCGTCTTCCTGGATAGCCCTGGCGGCGAAAGAACCAATACTGGATCCCGAGAGGAGAACCTTCAACTGGATTCACATGAACCCCGAACTGTACGTGCCCTGTGGTACGATGCAGGCGGCGGGAGCTTCCTACAGCTGGCTTAAGGAGACTATATGTCACGCCGAAAGGGCGGCAGCCCGTGACCTGGATCTCGACCCTTACGAATTGATGAACTTATCCGTCGAAGATTCCGTGCCCGGGTCTCGGAACCTCCTTTACCTTCCCTACCTGCAGGGGGAAAGAAGTCCCCACTGGAACCCAAAAGCCAGGGGCGCTTTCGTCGGACTTACGATGAGACACGAGCGTAAAGATATAATACGCTCCGTCCTGGAAGGGGTAACCTTTAACCTCAAGATAATCAGCGAGATATTCGAAAAGGAGATCGACTTTTCCCAAATAACGGCAATTGGCGGTGGCGCCAGAGGTGGGGCATGGCGCCAGATTCTGGCAGATATTTACGACAAAGATATAAATATACGGGCAGTTACCGAAGAAGCCACCTCTCTTGGTGCCGCAATTGCTGGAGGCGTCGGGGTCGGGATTTTCGAAAGCGAAACGGTAGCTTCCGAATTCAACCCCGTGGAAAAGAAGTGTAAGCCAAACCCGTCGGCAGTGAAAAGCTACGACGAACTACTTCCCGTATTCAAAAAAGCCTATCATTCTCTCTTAGACGTGTACGATGAGCTGGCTGCACTTGACGAAGAGTGATTTCTAACGCGGACTCCTGTATTTTTCCGTGTCTGGTCAGAACAGAGGTTAAGGGGAAATTTTATTTGCGCTAGCTAAACGTCCATCTCAATCACGCACGGTTTAGCATTGCCCACTATTCGGAGGTAAAACATGCAATTCCAGATAGCGATAGACACAATGCCCAGAGATGAAGCACTGGGTTTTGCCGAGTCTGTCGAAGTTTACGCGGACATAATCGAAATAGGGACCCCATTAATTTATCGGTACGGACTCGAGCTTGTTCGTGAAATGGCAGATAGGTTATCCCAGTCTGAGTTACTTGCCGATTCCAAAATAGTCGACGCCGGAGCACTGGAGACCCGGATGTTCCCGGAAAACGGCGCCGATATTGTGACTCTATTGGCCGGCTCCAGAGACACCACGGTAGAGCAGGCGATTGCTACAGCCAAGAACTACCAATCCGAGCTTATGATCGATCTCATAGATATTCCTTTCGACCGTAAAATAGAACGAATCGAGGAGTTAACGGAACTTGGCTGCAACTACTTCTGCCTTCACAGACCCAGCGACGTCGGAACCGGAGAAGCAATGTTCTTACCCGAACCCGGTTCTCTTCCCTCCGGACTGAAGCTGGCCGTAGCCGGAGGAATTGATCAGATGAACTTAGACAGAATCATCAAATCCGGTATGGATATCGCTATTGTTGGCTCCGCGATCACCCAGGCGGATAAGCCAGAAGACCGAGCCCGCAAATACGCCGAGAGGTTAAACCAGTGAACCGGGCGTTGGTCACAATTCCCCGATCACGGCTGCAGGCAGTCGGAACAGGAGCTTTTAAAAACGTTTGACACGCGGGGAAGATTATGTATAATAAACTTTAGAATGATAAAGTCGTTTTGATATAAATAAAGTTTATACGTTTCTATCGGGTTTATTGATTGAAATAAAAAAGGGAAAGTGTGTTAAATGGGTCCGTCAAAAGAGGTAGAAAAAAGCGATCCGAGTTATATTAACAAATCCTTGGACAAAGCCCTCTCGATACTCGAAATATTCGACGAAGATAACTACAAGTTGAGCGTTACCGAGCTCGCTCAGAAGTACGAAACGAATCCCAGTTCACTCTATCCTATCCTTCATACGCTGGATAAACACGGCTACCTCCAGCGAGACGGCAATAAACAATATAGCCTCGGTCTGGCCTTTGCCGAAAAGAGCAGGCTGGTGCTCGATCGGCTCAATCTTTCCGTAGAAGCGAGACAGGAGCTCAAAAATTTGAGAGATAAAACAAATAAGACTGTCCACCTGGGTTACCTAAACGAGGACGAGGTAGTCTACATCGATAAAGTTGAATCAAAGAGCGGCATGAGGATGTACTCTTCTCCCGGTAAAACTGCCCCTGTCCACGCTACAGCTCTTGGTAAGGTGATACTTGCCCACCTATCGAAGCAGGTGAGGGAAAAAATTCTTTCCAAAACGGATCTTTATCAAAAAACGAAAAATACGATCTCTTCCCGAGAAAAACTCGAGGAAGAACTAAAAAAAATAAACAAAAAAGGTTACGCAGTTGACGACGGAGAATTCGAGGAAGGAATTAGATGTGTTGCTTCACCCATCTTTAGGTACGATGGAAAAGTCGAAGCTGCGGTAAGCGTTACCGGGCTAGCAGTCCAGATGAAAAAGGATGATCTGGACGATCTGTCCCTGCTAGTCAGGAGTACCGCGGAGGAGATCTCTACAAAGCTCGGTTTTAAATCGAAAAAATCTCTTAGGTGAAAAAGAAAAAGATGACAGATAAAGCAGAAAATATGAAGACCCTTGTTGACTCCGGCGTAATTGGAGTAATCAGGCTGGAGAAGTCTGAGAAACTGGTTAAAGTGGCTAGGGCGATAAAACGAGGCAGGGTTAACTGTATAGAAGTAGCGATGACGGAGCCAAACGCTCTTTCAGTGACTGAGGCCGTCACTGAAGAATTAGAGGACGTTATGGTTGGCCACGGGAACTGTACTTGACGCCGAAACCGCCAGGTCGACCATCCTTGCGGGTGCGGAATATCTAGTTTCCCCAAACACCAACTCGGACATGATAAAGACGGCAAAACGTTAGGACAAAATCGTCGGCCCTAGAGCCTTCACCCCTAACGAGTTAATGAACGCCTGGGAGGGCAGGGGAGACCTGGTAAAGTTTTTCCCGCTTCTAGATTGGAACTGAGATTTATCGGTGACGTAAAGGCTCCGCTGCCCCAGGTCTACTTAATGCCGACAGGGGGAGAAAATAAGAAAACGCCGGGGACTTCATAGCAGCCGGAGCGGTCATGATCTGTGTCGGGTCTGCGCTTCAAGCAAGCAATTGCTGAAGAAAATTACGAAGTTCTAACCCAGAACGCGAAGGACCTAGTAGCGGCAGTCGAGTCTTGTAGGAACAAAACATGATAGGGCTATACAGCTGATTTTGTCCCTGCAATAGAGAGGAGGTATGACGAAGAAAATGAGTAATGATCTAGTTTCCTTTGGCGAGACTATGATAAGACTTTCCGCACCGGACACACAGAGACTGGAGCAGGCAACTAGCATGGACCTACACGTCGGTGGAAGCGAATCGAATGTAGCTGTCGCGGTCAAACGCCTTGGCCTGGACACTGCTTTTGTTACTCGTCTGACTAACAACCCGCTGGGACGTATGGTGGCCAATAAAATCAGAGAGCACGGAGTGGACGTTTCCGGGATCGAATGGACCAACGAAGACAGAGTGGGTAAGTACTTTTTGGAGTTTGGCGCCAACCCCAGGCCCAGCTCCGTCATTTACGACAGAGCGAATTCCGCAATTAGTAACGTACAGAAAGGGACGATCAATTGGGAATCTACCTTTTCCGAGGCCAGGCTTTTCCACACCAGCGGAATTACCCCCGCCTTGAGCAAGTCGGCAGAAGCGGTAACCGAAGAAGCGATGAAAGCAGCCAAGAGTGCCGGACTGAAGGTAAGTGTAGACTTGAACTATCGCTCCAAGCTCTGGTCTCAGGCAAAAGCAAAGAAATGTATGACGGGGCTAATGGATTATACCGACATTCTGGTTACTACGGAGGAGGATACTGAGAGGGTATTTGATATAGCTGGAGAAAGTTACGAGGAAGTTGCGAAAAAACTCGCCAGGGAGTTCGATTTCGAAGTCGTAGCGATCACGTTGCGCGATAATATCTCCATGTGGCGTAATGACTGGACCGCAATTGCCTACGAGGACGGAAAGATCTACGACGACATGACTTACGAACTGGAACTCGTCGATAGGGTAGGGGGTGGCGATTCCTTCACCGCCGGTTTCCTCTACGGTTACCTAACGGGAGATGCTCAGAAAGGGGTCAAATACGGTAATGCCACCTCCGCAATCAAACAGACGAACCCGGGTGATATGAACTGGTGCACTCACGAAGAAGTAGAAAGCCTTGCCGAAGGCGGCGGGAGAGTCCGGATAAATCGTTGAAGTTGAACTCGTGGCAAACTGTTAGAATGGTTCAGGCTTTGCTCAAAATTAAAAATTAAAATTAATAATAAACGAAAAACTTTCGAATATTTCGGAGGTGATAGCGAGAAATTTTAGCCGCAGACGAGCTTTACTAGCTCCAACTCAAATACCCATAATCGGGAGGAATAGAAACATGTTTAATTATAAAAAACTGGGCATCTTAATGCTCGTGGCTATATTTGTGGCGACGTTCGCCCTGGCAGCATATAGCCAGAAAAAATACGAAGACGTTACTGTAACGGTAGTTACCGAATCCGGCTATCAAAGAAATTCCGCCGTCATGGCGAAAAATGCATGGGAAGAAGAGTACGAGGGAGAAATCGAAATAGTCACCTTCCCATTCGGTGAACTGTACCAGAAGATCATGACGACCTTTACCATGGGCCAGGCACAGTTCGACGTACTAATATTCCCGTCCGGCTGGATGGGTGACTTTGCCGGCGGAGGATACCTGGAACCGCTGGACAAATACCTGGCAGAGGACGAAGATTTCAACATGAACGAGGTTATGCCCATCTTCAGGGACAGGATAATCAAATGGGCGGGCAAGACGTATTCTTTGCCCTACGACGGTGACCTGCATAACATAGTCGTCCGAACCGACCTAATCGACAACCCCGAATACAAGGAACAGTTCAGAGAAGAATACGGTTATGAGCTCGACGTACCCGAAACCTGGAAGGAATATCGCGACATCGCTGAATTCGCTGACGGCTGGGACTGGGACGGAGACGGCGAGGAAGAGCACGGAGCGGCAGAAGCCATGCAGAAGGGAACTCAATCATACTGGATGTTCCTATCCCGGGCGGCACCTTACATGGCCATGCCGGGACAGCCTGGTTTCATGTTCGACCCGGAAACCATGGAACCTCTCGTCAACAAGCCGGGTTTCGTGGAAGCTCTGAAGGCATACAAAGAAATTCAGAATCACGGTCTTCCCGGAGCTCTGAACGTCAACGTATCGGACGTCAGGGACGCTTTTGCGGCAGGCGAAGCAGCACTCGCGATAGACTGGGGAGACACCGCCATAAACGCCTCAACTCTGGAAGGTTCTGAGGTGCAGGGTAAATACCAAGCCGCGATGACACCAGGAACAAAGAAAGTATGGAACAGAAAAACCGGCGAATGGTACGAATTCGAGAAGTTCCCGAGTGTCAACCACGCTCCTTTCCTTGCCTTTGGTGGCTGGACTGCCGGAATCACCAAACATGCCTCAAACAAGGAAGCGGCTTACAGCTACATTTCCCTGCTCACTGGTCCCGAGCACAGTCTAAAAGCGGTAACCACTGCCGAGACCGGCCGACAGCCGTACAGGCAGTCTCACTTTGCTTCAGTCGACGAATGGACGAGGTTTGGATTCACCGATCCCGACAAAGAATACCTGAATGCAGTTCAGAGATCCCTCTCGTATCCGAATTCTCGACCGGACCTGCGAATACCGGGTCTGCAGAGGTATTACGACGCACTTGACGCTCAGATCACGAGAGCTTTGACAGGAGAGCTTTCGCCGCGGAAGGCTCTGGATAATGTGGCCAATAGATGGGAACAGATAACGGATGACCTCGGTCGAGAGAGACAGCTGGAACTTTACCGACAATCACTCGGTCTCTCGCCGAAAGAGGAATAAAAACGGGTAAAAAGTAAAATGGAGGTATTGACATTATAAACTTGCCACCAACCAGGTTTTGCCCGTCAAAACCTGGTTGGCTGGTTTTTCTTTTAAAAACTTCATCAGGAGTTTCTGCAAACAAAATAACGGGGTGAATACTTTGCGGGCTATCATAAACTGGTTTACGGACGAAAACGCCGGACGTATTTTTATGGCCCCTGCAGTCATCGTATTGCTGATTTTTACCGTATTCCCATTCTTATTCACGATCTTCCTATCGTTTTCCAACGTCAGTCTGGTCGGCGGACTATCGATAAACTTCGAAGGCATACAGAACTGGGTCAGGTTACTCCATGACGGCAGGTTTTGGAATTCGATATCCAATATTGCTCTGTTCGTCTCTCTTGGAGTAGTTCTTGAATACATTCTTGGGCTCAGCCTGGCAATGTTACTGCGGCAAAAAATACCCGGCAGAGAATTTTTCCGGATTCTCTTCTTGATGCCCATTAGCATTACCCCGCTTGCCGTAGGTTATATGTTCCGTATGCTATATCATCCATCCAGGGGAGTCTTTAATAATATCTTATCTTCGATTGGACTGCCGACCATAAATTTTCTTGGGGATCCCGACCTGGCCATGTTCTTCGTAATTGCAACCGACGTCTGGCACTGGACGCCTCTAATATTTTTGTTATTAACTGCCGGCCTCCAGGGTATTCCGGAATCTTACCTTGAAGCAGCCCAGATCGACGGGGCAAACTCATGGCAGCGATTTCGCTACATTATTTTCCCCCAGCTTATTCCCACCTCAATTGCCGCTATTCTGTTACGGTCCATCGAGGCGTCAAAGTTCATGGATAAACTCTATATTCTAACCGGTGGTGGTCCCGGTATATCGACCGAAACCCCGACGCTTTTTGCCTACCTCTCAGGCCTGAACAACTTCGATTTGGCCTACGGGGCGACAATTGCCATGGCGTTCTTCGTCCTGGTTCTCGTGTTCTTTATTCTGACGTTTCTGGTTATCACCTGGTTTGGCCTGACAAAACTCGGGAGGGCGTAAAATGGTTCCTAGGAAAGTAAGGCTGACTCTTACGTATATAATTTTAATTTTCTGGTCTTTTATGGTACTTCTGCCGATTTACTGGCTGTTTACCACTTCCTTCAAAACCAGGGGAGCGGTAATTGGAGGAACAAAATATCTTCCATGGGCTCAGTTTAAACCGACTATTCAACCGTGGATAAATATTATCGAGGAAGAAACTCTCGTTCTCAGCTTAACTAATACCGCGGTCATCGCTTCTATCAGCGCATTTCTGGCTCTCCTCTTCGGCACCATGGCTGCCTACGGCTTATCTCGATACAAGTTCCACTTTGGCTTTTTCCAGAACCGGGATATCATGATCTGGATAATTTCACAGCGAATGATGCCTCCTATTGTGACTGCGATAGCGCTATTCATAATGTTAAAATGGTTCAATTTACTCGATACCAGAATAGGGTTGATCATGGTCTACGTAGCTTTCAACCTGCCGATTGCCGTCTGGCTTATGGAAAACTTTTTCTCTCAGATACCCGAGACACTTGAAGAGGCGGCAAGAATAGATGGAGCATCCCGGCTGCAGATATTTGGCAGGATAGTGCTACCTCTGGCCATGCCCGGATTGGTTGCTACCTTTTTCCTCTGTTTCGTATTTGGCTGGAACCAGTTCCTCTTTGCGCTTACCTTAACCTGGCGAAATGCCAGAACTCTGCCCGTATTAATCGCAGCTCAGCACGCCCAGGCAGGACCTCAGTGGTGGCGGATCTCGGCAATGACCGTTGTGACAATAGTACCGCCGATAATCATTTCCACTTACGTGAGGGAGCATCTGGTAAAAGGAGTTGTTACAACAAACAAGTAGTAGGTTTGTAATTGAGAAAACAAAGGAACCAAATTGATAAATTGGGGGTCAAATGATGGAATACCGTTTGCTCGGTCGAACCGGTTTAAAAGTCTCCGAACTCTGTTTTGGAACTCAAACTTTTGGCTGGGTTACCGAAGAAGACACGGCACACTCGATGCTAGATAGATTCGTAGAGCGAGGTGGCAATTTCTTCGATACGGCGGATAGTTACAACGACGGGCAATCGGAAGAGATACTGGGAAGCTGGCTCAAACACCAGGATCGATCGGATTACGTAATAGGGACAAAAGTTTTTTTCGAAACGGGTGGCGGACCCAACGAAAAGGGACTGTCCCGCAAGCATATAATGGACTCCGTCTACCAGAGCCTCCGGAGACTGAACACGGACTACATCGATCTTTACCAGATGCACTGTTGGGACCGACTTACTCCTTTCGAAGAAACGTTGAGGACTTTGCATGACCTCATTAGCTCGGGAAAGGTGAGGTATATCGGGGCTTCAAACTTCACGCCATCTCAGCTCCAGAAAGCCATTGGCACGAGCAAAATTAACGGCTGGGAAGGTTTCAAAAACTTACAGATGGAATACAGCCTGCTAGTAAGAAGTCCGGAATGGGAGCTTCTCACCCTATGCAGGAATGAGGGCATAGGAGTTACCTGCTGGTCCCCACTCGCCGGCGGCTGGCTTACGGGCAAGTACCAGAGAGAGGGAGAAGCCCCGGAAGACAGTCGGGTGGGCCGAGGGGATCGCTGGGACGACCAGCCCGAGCAAAGGGCCTCTGAACGAACCTGGGATATAATTGACGTATTGAATGAGTTAAGCGAGGAAACCGGGAAATCCCAGGCTCAGGTATCCTTAAACTGGCTCATGCATCAGGACGGAGTTACCGCGCCGGTTTTTGGAGCCAGAACCATGGAACAGTTAGAGGACAACCTGGGAGCCGTCGACTTCGAACTCGACGACGAACAACTGGACCGATTGAATGAAGTCAGCTCAATCGGAACCCCATCTCCCTACAGTTTTGTCAACAGGTACACTCGTGAAAACCCTAGGTCAGATAGTTAAGAAGTACGTTTTTGCCAGAAATTAAATCCGGGGGAGTTGACGTAGAAGTCACGTAGATCTGGGGGGAAAGGCTATATTATTGTATTTCTTTTTGTATTATTAACATGACCGAAGAAGCC
Source organism: Candidatus Bipolaricaulota bacterium (assembly GCA_018334915.1). GTDB lineage: Bacteria > Bipolaricaulota > Bipolaricaulia > M55B111 > M55B111 > JAGXLP01. Next base: position 803 of record JAGXLB010000036.1, on the reverse strand, counting down.
ACTCAAAATATAGCGGCAATTCTGGAAAGCTTGTCGAAACTGCTTTCGGAAGTTTCCCGGGAGAAGATTAACCTGCTGGGAAAAAACATCATATCGGCAGACAGAATATTCCTGGCGGGAGCCGGGCGTTCCGGACTGGTACTCGAAACATTTGCCATGAGACTGATGCATCTCGGTTTGGACGTCCACATCGCGGGCCACTCGACCACCCCGGCGGCCAGAAGCGGGGACCTGGTGCTGATCGCTTCCGGGTCCGGAGAGACGAGTACCGTGTCGGCTATTGCCCGCCAGGCAAACGATCGGGAGGTCAAGAACTACCTGATCACTTCTTCTTTCGACTCAACAATCGCCAAGTTAGCGGACGAAACCATATACATACCGGTTGCTTCAACCCGCTCTAACCGTGGAGATAGCAAAAAAGTCTTCCAACCTCTCGGCTCACCGTTCGAACAATCGCTCTTCATACTGCTGGAAAGTCTTGTTGTCCATTTGATGCAAAAAACTGGGGTCAGCGAGAAAGAAATGGCACGACGACACGCGAACCTCGAATGAAACAGGGAATAACCTTAACAATATCACCTAACTATTTCGTCCGTGGGTTTAATATCTATTATATTCACCCAGAAGCCTCACAGGACTCGCTACCTACGGCTGGTATTCCTCTATCGTTTTTACCGGAAGCGACTCCAGCGACGAACGCTTGATCGCTCTTACGGCGGCGTGGCCTGCCTGTAAATTTGTAATATACGGTATTTTTAGATCAACGGCGGCGCGTCTGATTTTAAACCCGTCCCTGTGAGGCT
>JAGXLB010000003.1 GCA_018334915.1 Candidatus Bipolaricaulota bacterium | reverse complement strand
CACCATCTGCCCTTGTCAATCCGTTGCTACTTACTACAGGATGCCTATTAACCTCACCCGTCTGTCAAAGATCAAATTCTTCCTGATTGCGCTTGAAAATATAGTGGTTGGGTGGGGGGATTTCAAGAGCCTATAACCGAAACACCGATAATAAAAATTTATATAAAAGATCAAATAAATTTTTTTAGCAAAATCCGAGGAGGTTTCGTCGAAAAAGCTAAAATTCTGGAGTGAGGTAATGAAAATTACACCAGATGCCCCTCTTACCGTTACCGTCCCGTAATAACCAGGAAATAGAGAAAGCCGCTTGATTGGGAAACTCTTTATTGAATTGAACCCATACTTCCCCTCAGCTATAATTTTTTATCCATTAATGACTAATAGGGATAGGTAACTATCTATAATCTTTAAAATGAAATTAACCAGAAGAAAATTCATCAAGCTCCTTGGCACGGCCACCCTAACGGCGGCTACGGGCAATAAGGTTTTTTCAGAATCAGGTAATTCAAATCTGACTGAGGTAAAAGTAGCCTACCCTCCGACTATCGCAGCACTGCCTTTGGCTAAGGGGGTTCAGCGAGAATTTTTTCTTGGGGAGAATTCTATCGATCCCTTCCTGGAACAAGATATTAAGTTGCATCTAATTCCATCCAGGGGCTCCAGCGACGCAGCCAGGCTGGTCACCGGGGATCGGGCCGACTGTGCAATAACCGGCCTTTCTAGCTCTCTGTATGCCATACAGGGTACCGGGAATTTAAAAATTTCCTCCACTGCTTTCGACCCGAACGAATCAGGCAGACACATGGGTCTGGCATTTAGTAATCTTTACCACAATGTTTCTTCCTTGAATGACCTTGTAGAAAACTGGCTTGACAATTCCCCTAAAAATTCGATCATTCTATCACTTAGCCGGGACGATCATTATGCAACGGATCAGTTAATGGAAAGTGAAGGTTACCCAGAGAACGATGATAAGTACTACTTAAACCGGGAAGATCTAATCTCTCGCCTTAACTTCCTGCTAAACGAGGGTTTCGTCTCTACCGTTCTTCCAGAGCCACTATTAACCCTCGCTTTAGAAAATCCGGGATTCAAGAGATACCAGATAGAACTACTTAGCAATTATGGAGAGGTTGCCCTACCACCGTTCGTATTCGCTTTCAACCGGAAGTTTTTAGATAAAGATCCGGAGTTGATCGACAGATTTTATAAAGGTTGGGAAGGCTCTTTAAAAGAAACAAATTCCAGCAGTAACATTCAACTCCTGGATCTCACAACTCAGATAATTTCCGAGACACTTCCCGGTCTTCGTAACGCAATAGAAAACGCAGAGCTCACCGAGGAGTTCGCGAGTTTATTTGAGATTCCCAGCTTTTCCAGCCCTAAACCCTTAAATGAAGAGGTATTTGATTCCGTTCTTGACTGGACAATTTCGAAAGGATACTTAAATGAAAGAATTCCCTTCGAAAAAGCTTACGACGGATATTCGGCCAAATTGGTTGAGAAATCCAAATGATAGAGATTACTGGTCTTTCAGTTGAGTACGAATCAGGAGGAGAAAACGAAAAGGTCATATCCGGGTTAAACCTTTCCCTGGATAAAGGAGACAGCCTGGGGGTTATTGGGCCCAACGGTTGCGGTAAGACCACTCTTCTTCACACGATAGCAGGTTTGCACGAGAATTATTCGGGACTAATTCAGGTTGATACAACTGAAGACAGGATCGCCTTAATTCTTCAGGATATTGGGTTGCTTCCCTGGAAGACGATCTGGAAGAACGCGACACTGGGCCTGGATTTAGGCCGACAGGGAGACGAATGCGGGGTAGAAGACCTCCTTCACGAGCTCGACCTTTACTCTTATAGGGACAGCTACCCGGCACAATTGTCCGGCGGTCAAAAGAGAAAATTGGGGCTCGCCCGGGCCCTCGCCGTCGATCCCGAAATACTTTTAATGGATGAACCGTTCGTCTCTCTCGACGAATTCACAAGGGAAAGCCTGCAGGACAAGGTATTGAAGCTCTGGCAGGATCGAAAGTTAACTTTGACTCTAGTAACCCACGACATGGAAGAAGTAGCATTTCTCGGGCGGAACATTGCAGTTCTTTCTCAAGCTCCCGCGAGCGTTAAAACCTGGATCGAAAACCCAAAAATGGGAACGGAAGGATTTAGGCGTAGTGAAGAGTTTTATCGGGTAGTCAAAAAAACGAGGCAGGAACTACCATGAAGAAAGACCTGGTTCGATACGCAATAAGCTTTACAGCGGTGTTGCTTCTCTGGTGGCTGGCAAGTATTGCAGTGGGTTTCTTCCTTTCCGGACCTAAAAGCTCGGTCCTCCCAAACCCGGTTAAGGCTTTCTCCGCGTTAATAAACCACTGGGGAATAATCTGGCCGAACTTCGTCCGAAGCGCTATACGCCTTTTAGTTTCCCTCATGGCGGCAATCTTTGTAGGCTCCACTGCTGGCTTGATAACGGGGTTCGAGGAAAAGATCAGCCGATTTATCTCACCGATTTTGTACCTCGTTTACCCGGTTCCAAAAATAGTATTTCTACCCGTAATACTAATTCTTTTCGGGCTAGGAGATATCTCTAGAGTCATATTCATTTTTCTTGTCGCTGTTTTTCAGGTCATGATTAGCGCCCGGGACGCGGCAAAAAATATTTCACCTCAGTGGATCAAAGCAGTAAGAAGTTCGGGGGGCAGTAAATTCCAAATTTATCGTCACGTAGTAATTCCCGCAACACTTCCCAGCGTATTGAGCAGCGCTCGTATCAGTATCGGCCTGGGAATAGCTGCTTTATATCTCGCGGAATTGTCCTACACTAATGTTGGCCTTGGTTACTATATCAATAGTTCCTGGAAAGTATTTTCCTATACTGACGTGTTTGCCGGTATCCTTGCTTTCGCCGCCCTGGGACTGGGGTTATACCTACTGGTGGAGGTCCTTGAAAAAGCATTTTGCAGGTGGAATTATCTTGACCAATAAAACATTAATCGATGAGGAAACATAAATGAATTATAAGCAAATCCTACTCTACAAGGGCAAGAAATCCGACAAGATTTTCGAAGCTATTCGAACGATTAAACGATGGTGCAGGGACCACGAGGTGCCCCTCAGGGAAGTTGCTAATCAAAAAGACGTCGAAAAAAAAGCAAAAGAAAGAGACAAGGAAATGGTTTTACTCAGTCTCGGTGGGGACGGCACCTTCCTTCAGGCAGCTGATCTGATCGCACCCTATTGCATTCCTATCCTGGGAATCAATCTTGGCAAACTCGGTTTTTTAACGGGACTGGACTCATCCGAACTAACTCAGAGCCTCACAAGAGCCCTCAAAGAAGGGTCCTCCGTCAGGGAACTGACAAGACTCCGGTGCAGCTCGGATTCCATACAGTCCGGAGAAAGTGGCGTCTTTACTGCACTTAACGAAGTTACGATTACTCGAGGCACTGCAGGGGGCCTGGCTGAAGTTGAGCTGTACCTGGAGTCACAAAAAGTAGCTACTTACCCCGGAGATGGACTAATAGTTTCTACACCCACGGGGTCCACAGCATACTCGTTATCTTGTGGAGGACCACTTATTACCCGGAATACTTCCGCCTTCAGCATAACACCCCTTAACGTCCATAAGCTCGGTCTCAGGCCAATCATTTGCTCAGACGAAACGGAAATAAATGTCAAAACCAACACTCCAGTCTCAATCCAGATTGATGGAAGGCATATCGGAGATCTGGAGAAAAATGAGTCAATAGAAATCAACAGGGCAAATACGCCTACACTCATGTTGGTACCGGATTTTCGGAGCAATTTTTTCGAAACCGTGAGAAACAAGCTCAACTGGGATAAAAATAGAGGTTCTCGTATCTAGAGCCACAAATATCTCCCGAAACTGACTCCTTATTTTCTGTTGACTTAACTACCCAGTCTAGTTATTATGAGTTATATGAACTGGGTTATTGCTCTCACAATTTTCTTCATAACGTACGTAATCTTATTTTCGGAAAGAGTCGACAGAACTATCGTAACTCTGGCCGGAGCTCTTTCCATCCTCCTAACAGGAATTGCTTTAGGTTTTTATACTCAGCCCGAAGCCTTTTCTGCAATAGATTTCGACACAATAGCCCTGGTTCTTGGAATGATGATTATGGTCGGTACGGTCCAGAAAACCGGCCTAATTGAGTACCTCTCGATAATTATGGCCAAGAAAAGCAGGGGGCGGGTATGGCTACTTTTACTGGGGTTGGGTGCTTTTACCGCCGTAGCCTCAGCCGTTATGGATAACGTGACAACCATGGTTATTGTTGTACCTACCACGCTATCGATCACAGACCTACTCGGACTTTCGCCTATACCCTTTCTGATCTCTGAATCCATGCTATCGATCGTTGGAGGACTGTCAACCTTAATCGGGGATCCTCCCAACATTATAATCGGTTCGGCTGCAAACTTGAGTTTTACAGAGTTTGTTACTCACCTGGGTCCGATTGCGGTGGTGGTATGGCTCGCATCCGTCGTCTATTTCTGGTTTAGATTCAATAAAACTATGCCTTCAACTGTCAAGCAGAGACAGGCTCTAAAGGAAATTGATCCTGCTAGGACAGTGGAGGACTGGAACGACGTGAAAAAGGCATCCGGAGTAATGATATTAGTAATAGGACTCTACTTGATTCATGGAATGATCGGCCTACAACCCCAGACAGTGGCTTTTGTCGGAGCTACCCTTGCACTTCTTTTAATAAGGCCGGATGTCAAGGAGACTCTCGCCAACGTAGAATGGAGCGTTCTATTATTTTATTCTTCGCTATTTGTACTAGTCGGAGGGTTAGAACAAACGGGAATAATCCATCAAATCGCCCGAGAATTTGGGGTCATAGCTGAAAACTTTCCGTTGCTCGCACCGTTGATCCTTGTATGGCTAGCGGGGATACTATCTGGAATAATTGACAACGTTCCCCTCACCATAGCATTAATACCGGTAATACAGGGGCTCGGCAGTATTCATGGAATACATCTATCCTCTTATTGGTGGGCTCTTGCCCTTGGTGCATGTCTTGGCGGAATAAGTTCTCCAATTGGATCGTCTGCAAACGTAATTACCGTATCACTTAGCGAAAGGACTGATAATCCTATATCCTTTACCAAGTGGCTCAAAGTCGGTGTGCCTCTAACAGTCCTCAATCTGACGCTGGCCAGCATACTCTTGTTTTTCGGAATGCAACTAGGTTATATGTAAGAGATTAATAAGGTTGTACCCGTAAACGGAGGCGGGTTAAGATGAGCCCTGAACTACTTATCTCCGCCTCGATATTCGTCGGGACGTATGTAGTTATTCTTACAAACAAACTGGAAAGATCACTCGCTGCCGTCTCCGGTGGTGCTTTAATGGTTGGGGCGGGGCTCATTTTTGGGTTTTATAACGAAAGAGAAGTAATAACAGAGGCAATTGACTGGAATACAATCGGAGTCTTGCTTGGAATGATGATCTTTGTCGGTATATTAAAGGACACCGGTTTGTTTGAGACCCTGGCCATCTGGGCAGCAAAACTATCCCGCGGCGATTATTTCTATATGATACTGCTATTCGGACTCCTCGCAGCTATCTTATCCACAACGATTGACAATATTACAACAGTACTTCTAGTTGCTCCTATCTCAATGTCAATAAGTTCCGTCCTAGGGGTCGATCCGAAACCGATATTACTCAGCCAGGGCCTCTTTTCCAGTATCGGGGGCGTCAGTACGCTTATAGGAGACCCGCCAAACATCATGATATCCACCGCCGGAGGGTTCAATTACCTGGATTATATCTACAACCTTGCGCCTACGGTCATAATATGCACCACAGTCACCGTGATCGTATTCAAATTCATATTTTCCGAGAAAACCAAACAGGAAAACAAAAAGATCCACCGAGAAGCCTTGAGAGACATAATGGCAAGAAAACCTTCAAAGGAAATAACGGACTGGTCCTTGCTGAGTAAAAGCCTCGTCACACTGGGGTTTATAGTAATCATGTTTATCCTTCAGAGCGTCCTCTCTATTACTCCCGCCACCGTGGCCCTAGCAGGTGCTGCTCTAATATTAATACTAGCTCGACCGGATATGAGCAAGATATTGGACCGGGTAGAGTGGCGAACATTACTCTTCTTCGCTGGCCTATTTGTCCTCGTTCACGGAGTCGCAAACACCGCCCTGTTAACGAAAATTGCCCAGGGAGTTCTCCGTTTAACTCGGGGCAACCTTTTGCTATCAGCACTCACCATACTATTTCTAGCCGCAGTGGGTTCCGGGTTGGTAGACAATATTCCCCTTACTGCTGTTATGCTACCGATCATTGGAACTCTCTCTGCAAATTTACCCGGAGAATCAAATATTCTATTGTGGGCTCTGGCTTTTGGAACGGGCTTCGGCGGCAATGCCACCTACATAGGGTCTCCTGCCAATGAGATGATCGTCACCATTAGCGAGGATCATAAGGAGCCAATTTCCATGAAATACTGGATAAAATACGGAACAGTAATTACCCTAATAACAACTATGATAGCAGGAACGGTTATATCCATCCAGATAATTACTCCAGCGGACCTGCCATTCTTTCCCGCCTAAATTATTCTCCTAAATTTTTGTAAGGACGATAAACCCGGCGATAACAACACCTAGCAAAAAAGCTACTATGGAATGTTTTCTGTCAGAATCACGCGCTTCCGGAAGCAGATGAGAAGCTGAAACGTAAATCAGAACTCCGGAAACGAATCCGAGCAGCAAACCGACGTTTGAGGCACTGAATTTGTCTATAAAAGGGTAAGCGACAAAGGCACCTATGGGCGTGGTAAGTGCCGCTACAAAAAATGCGTAAACCATAGCGGACTTTTCTCTAATATTACCCTTTAGGAGTGCAGTATAAGTAATAATACCTTCGGCGAATTCGTGGACTAAAAGGCCCGTACCGGCCATAATCCCGATTAAGACGGACGCTTTAAACGTCACAACATAAATTACGCCATCCACTAATGAGTGAATAGCTATTCCCTCCACTGCAGTAATCCCAAAAGCAAGAGGTTCCTCCTTTGTTCTATGACGAATAAATTTATTGCTAAAGAGCATAAAAAGGAATCCCGCTAGAGCGAAGAACCCTGCATTTCCGGATTTCTCAAGAGCATTGGGAAGGGCAAGCATCAATGGTGTGGATATCAACATGCCGGCGGCAAAACAAATGAAATACGCTTTTGCTCTTTTAGCCCACTCTTTGAACCGAAAAATAGTTAGTATACCCAGACCGTTAACGAGCGCCGCTGAAATTGCAAAAGCTGTTATCCAGGTAAACGTATTATTTCCCATATTTGCTCCAGGTAATATTAAAGGTCAATTTTGCACTTCTTTCGGTAGAACTAGAGTCAAAACCTTCATGAGAAAAAAATCAAAAGTCCCTGAATAATCCCCCGGGCAACTGACTCCTGATAATTCAAACTGGTGAGCCTCCTCCGCTCGGAAGGGGAGGTAAGAAAACCTACTTCTAATACGGCTGAAGGTATATTCGTATGCCTAGTATAAAGACGCTGATACCTAAGACCTCTATCTCTCGCACCGGTGCTGCTAACTATGGATTCCTGGATCAAGTTTGCCATATCCCAGCTCGCTCCCCCCTGCGCGCGGGTTCGATCGAGAATTGTTTCTACACCGTCAACGTCAGGATCCCAGAATGAATTTGCCTGAACTGATAGGTAACCAGCACTACCGTGTCTTTCTGCGTACTCCAGCCGGTCCAGTAAAGGAATATAGCTGTCAGTAGTTCTTGTAAAAGCAAAATCCAGACCAGGATGTTTCTCTCCAAGCTCTTTAATCTTCAAAGCTATTTGCAGGTTAATACTCTTTTCTGTTATCCCGGATACAATTGAGCCTGGATCGTGCCCTCCATGTCCCGCATCAATTGTGATTTTAACCGTTGAAGTCTGGTTTGCTTTTCCCGGTGCCGAACCGGAAGGCGTCAACAGAAAAAGGATTATTATGGAAACCAATACCGATTTAATTGTCTTTGATAACATTTTTATTATCTTAACCGACTGACGATGTACCACACGGACAGGTGTCAGAAATAAGGGTGCAAAAGGTTATTATTTGGCTAAATTTATTGCCCCAACTGCCATATTCGGTTTCAGAATAAGTCAGGTTTTACCGGATTCATTAAATGATATTTCAGTCAGGGGAATTACCCCTGAACAAGATAGACCTTCTCTATGTCAGTCTCAGATATGATATTCTGAGAATAATCTTTTAGAGAATCCCCGGAGAAATTCAGTATTAATTCCCGATCTTCAGGGAGAGAAGTTGCCGACAATTTCTTGTTTATTACTGGAATATCAATTGACGTTTCTTTTAATATATTAAAATCTTTTTTACCTATCTCCTTTATCGTTGGGTTGTAATTGTAGTAAGTAGGTCCTTCCTTATTTCCTTTCTCCCTGAAAGTCTCGGTAACTACTCTTTCAAGTAAATCTATCATGTATTCAGTATCTGGAGGTTTGTTAAATCCCGTTATTGCATTTTCTTCCTTTAACAGTCCGGGATCTGGAGGGTAGAAGATAAATGTCGTAGGTGTACCTTTCACACCCAACCCCGAAGCCAGCTGTATATTTGTTACTTCACCACGTTCTGGAAGTTCAACTTTGAAAGTTTCGTCAACGGTTACCAGCGAAAGCACAAAGTGATTATTTAAGAGCTTCCTTACTTCCGGATTGGAAAGTATATCGTCCTCAAACTCCTGGCAGAGGTGACAACTTGCCGAAACGAACGAAAATACTAACTGCCTATCCAATATCCTAGATAGATCAAGGGCCTTTTCAAAAGAATAATTATCGGCGATATTTTCAGTTTGTTCCCCAAAACATAAAAAAACACTTGCTGATAGAAGAAGAATTAATACCGGTATTAAGAAGTATTTTCTCAAATTTTTCACCAAAACTTGCCGAGGAAGCCCTGCAGCTCGCTGCAGGGAGGAATCGGCTGGTTTACCTCCAGCACCCAGTTGAGATATGGAGCCTGGTGAAGTTATCGTACGCGTAACCTATTAGGCAAAGCCAATGAGAAGGTTTTGGTTTAATTTGGCCAAGTTAGTCTCCTCAATTGGGCGCTGGGTCAATTCCCGATTGTTAACCTTAAAATACTGTTGTTCATATGTTTTTTCAAGCCCCGTCCTTCGGTGTAGGTTTCTTGACTCCGGATTAAACTCTTTAAGCCGAGATAAGATATTATGGCCAAAGACCAAGCTCGGACCAACCTTCCCAACCGGTTAACCTGAAATACGAATGGTTAGATCGTCCCCGTCCCTACAGAAAAAATTAGCAGTTTTAAGTCAATAAATACACAAAAAGACCAGCACTCTTAATACTGACGCCCTTTTAATGACTGGATTTACTAAACTCCATCATTTAAAATAATGTTGCTTATAACTTTATTGCCAGCCAGTCTTCAGCATTCCCATTATAATTTTCTAGGGGCGAGTGATATGGACGAGAAAAACCTGTATGTCGAAACCTGGGGCTGTCAGCTCAATTACCACAGGTCTGAAAAAATAACAGGCCATCTCAGCAACTACGGCTATAAACCCGTTGAGAAAATAACCGAAGCTGATCTGATAATTTTTAATACCTGTGCGGTTAGGGGGAAATCCGAGGAAAAAGTCCGCGGAAGGATCGGTCAGGTAAAAAACCAACGAAAGGAAGATAGCATACTGGGTGTAGGCGGTTGTATGGCCCAGCATTTTGGGGTAGATCTCTTTTCCCAATCGGGCGGCGTTGACTTCGTATTTGGTACGTCAAACCTTGGCGAAATTCCGGATCTGGCAAATCGAGCGAGACAGGGTGAACCGGTAGCATCTATACCAAAACCAAGCGGGTTCGAGAATTTACCCGTGTTACGACAGTCAGATTACTTTGCCTGGGTAACAATTGCAGAAGGTTGTTCTAACGCCTGCTCTTACTGCATAGTTCCTCAGGTTCGGGGCCCACTCCGAAGCAGGGGCCCGGACAAAATTATACGAGAGGTTGAACAACTCGCGGAAAATGGCTACAGGGAAGTCCAGTTACTCGGGCAAAACGTCAATGCCTTCGGTAAGGACATCGAAAAAGGAGATGTAGACTTTGCCTGGTTGCTGGAACGGGTGGCAGCTACTGGAATCCCCCGAATAAGCTTCACAACCCCTCATCCTGCCGACCTGGACGCAGAGACTTTGGTCGTAATGAACGATAACCCAAACTTAGTTCGACATATCCATCTCCCGCTTCAATCCGGTTCAACAAGGGTTTTGCAGATTATGAACCGGAACTACACGAGAGAAGAGTATCTGGAGATCGTAGGTAAAGCTCGCCGGACGGATCCGTTAATTAATATTACAACTGATATTATCGTCGGACACCCGGGAGAAACCGAGGAGGATTTCCGGAAAACCCTGGACGTAATTAACCAGGTTAAATATGGTTCAATCTACGTGGCTCAGTTCTCTCCTCGACCAAAAACCAGGAGCGCACAAATGGACGATCACGTGCCCGAGGAGGAGAAGAAGAGACGCCTGGAAGCGGTGCTCGAAAAACAGGAGGAAACTTCTCGCGAATACGATAGACAATTTATCGGTAAAACGGTGGAGGTCCTGGTAGAAGGGGAGGCCAGAAAGGATAATAAGATGTACGGCAAGAACGAATTTCGTAAAACCGTCGAATTCGAAGGAACCGAATCTATGGCCGGTGAATTTAGGAAAGTTAGGCTTGAATCAGAAAACACCGGCTACCTATTAAATCCAGACGAAGGGAGTGTAAAAAATGATTCTGACCATCACGTTAAACCCGGCGTATGACCTTATTTACTGGGTAAAGGAAATAGAGCAAAAAGGAGAAACTCAACTTTCCCGGGCCTTTCGCACGCATTCGAGCGCAGGCGGTAAGGGGATTAACGTTTCAATCTATCTGGCCAGCGTAGGCATGGAAAATATTGCAATGGGGCTTATTGGTGGTCATACCGGTCGTGCGATTAAACGTTCGCTCAGAGAAGAAGGGATCGTAACTAACTTCACCTGGATATCCGAGGAAACTAGAAGCAACGTAGCGATACTCAAAAAAGGCCAGGAGGGTAACCCTATAGAGGTAAACAGCACCGGACCGGAAATATCTGAGCGAGTCCTGGATCAGTTTATGGACCAGTATGAAACAATGCTGCACCGCGCGTCCTTCGTAGTTCTGTCGGGAAGTCTTCCTCCGGGGGTTCCGAAAAACTACTATCGAGAGCTGGCGGACCGGGCTAAAGAAATGGGAATAAGAACGGTAGTAAATACCGGAGGAGATTATGTAAGGCCTGCCGCAGAAGCCGGACCTTTTCTGATAAAACCGGACATTCGTGAAAGAAAAGCAGTAATGGGGGAAGAGTTAACTAACAGCCAATCTATTGTTGACGCGGGACGGAAGATGCTGGACTTTGGTACAGAATACGTGCTTCTTTCACACGGCTTGACGGGAGATATCCTCGTTAGCAAGGACAACATATGGGAGCTCGAGGCCAACAGAGAAGAATTAACCATAAGAAATCGAGTCGGTGCCGGTGATAGCCTGATTGGTGGGATAATTTATCAGATAGAAGAGGGCAAGTCCGTACCGGAAGCAGTTAGATTCGGTCTAGCAGCAGGAATGGCCAGCCTGGAGGTTTACGAAAAGATATGTCGGGACGCATCGCTGGTCCAGGCACAGCTTGACCAAATTAGTTTAAACGAACTGGGTGACTCGCTGAAATGAGAGTCAAAGATATCATGACCAAAGATCTAACTGCGGTAAAAGAAAATCAGACCCTAAAAGCACTTATATTCATGCTGGAAAAAAGCGAGCTATCCGGGGTCCCAGTAATCGACAAGCAAGGAACCGTAGTTGGCTTCATATCAGAACGAGACGTCATACAAGCAGCCCTGCCTAACTATTTCGAGATGCTGCGAACCGCCTCGTACCTACCCGATATCAATCAGCTTTCCCGCAGGCTGGAAGAGATAAAGGAAGATTCGGTGTCAGAGTACATGGTGGAAGATGTTATCACCGTAAACGAAGACGAAGAAGACATTCACGTAGCGGATCTAATAATCAGGAACGAGCTAAATCGCGTACCCGTGGTTAATGAAGACGGCATGCTCACCGGCATAGTCCAGAGAATAGACCTTCTGGGTGCATTACTGTAAAAAACAAGGAGATCCACCATCAATGAAACTTAGCAATTATTTCCTACCAACGCTGAAAGAAACACCGGCGGACGCGGAAATGGAAAGCCACAAGCTGATGTTAAAGGCAGGACTAATTCGAAAAGTGACCGCGGGAGTTTACGATTATTTACCGCTGGGGTTTAAGGTTCTTAAAAAGATTGAAGAGGTAGTCAGAGAAGAGATGAACAATGCAGGAGCGCAGGAGATAAAGTTACCTATCATTCAGCCAGCCAAGCTCTGGAAAGAGAGCGGCCGGTGGGACGACTTCGGGCCCGAAATGTTTAAGCTAGCTGACCGGAAGGAACGGGAATTTGCACTGGGTCCCACCCACGAGGAAATCATAACTGATTTGGTTCGTAACGAATTAAACTCCTATAAAGATCTGCCACTTGTTCTGTTCCAGATAAACGACAAATACCGGGACGAAATTAGACCCCGACACGGCGTCATGAGATCGCGGGAGTTCCTCATGAAGGACGCCTATAGCTTTCACTCAACTCAGGAAAGTCTCGACAAGACCTACGAACGTATGTACGACGCCTACGCCCGGGTCTTCGATCGGCTGGGACTTGACTGGGTCGCTGTGGAGGCACCAACGGGTTTAATGGGGGGTAGTTATTCTCAGGAATTCATGGCCCTGGCTGACGAAGGCGGGGAAGAAATAGTCGTCTGCGATGACTGTGATTATTCATCTAATATAGAAATAGCAAGATACGAAGTTTCATCGGAATACAGCGAAAATAGCCCGGCTGAGTTAAAGGAAGTAGAGACTCCGGGGATGGAAACAGTCGAAGAAGTGGCGAACCACCTGGGTATTCCTAGCCAGAAGGTAGTAAAAACGTTCATTTACAGGACTGACGATGGGCTGGTAGCTGCCCTGGTTGGTGGAGATGACGATATTGAAGAAATGAAGCTAATCAACCACCTGGGGACGAAAAAGGCAGAAATGGTCTCTTCCCAGGCGGATATCAAAGCGATAACCGGAGCAAATTTTGGGTCCATCGGACCGATTGGGTTAAAAGACGATATTCCCGTCTACGCGGATCTCGATCTTAAATCGCTTACCAACTTTACCGTAGGGGCTAACAAAAACGGATTCCATCTCACTAACGTAAATTGGGACAGAGATATCGAGGACGTGAAATTTATCAACTTGAGAAAAGTCCGCGAGGGAGATCGCTGTCCTGAGTGTGGAAGCGAACTAGATTTCCACAAATGCATCGAGGTAGGCCAGATATTCCAGCTGGGAACCAAGTACTCAGACAGTCTTGACGGAGAATATCAGGATCGGGATGGCAATTTAAACCCCTACATCATGGGTTGTTACGGAATAGGAATAAGTCGCCTAATTCCGGCGGTAATACAGCAAAAATACGACAGTAAAGGGATAAACTGGACCGGCGCGGTAAGTCCCTTTTCCGCCGCACTTATCGTACTGGGCTCAGAGGGCGAAGAATCCTTTCGGCTCGGCGAAGCACTTTATAAAGAACTGAAGGAACTTGACTACGAAGTTCTGGTTGACGACAGGGAGGTCAGCCCAGGTTTCAAATTCAACGATGCGGATCTTATAGGTGCTCCGATTAAAATAATAATAGGACCAAGGGGGTTAGAAAGTGGAGTTCTGGAAGTAGAGTCCAGGTCGGGAGATAAAGAAGAGCTAAACCTCGAAAACAAAGATGTTAAACAAATTGCCGAGAAACTGGGAGAAAGGATATCGGCTCTGGGTTAAAATAGAATGATTAGTGGCCAGTACAGCTTTCCAGAGATTATCTAATGGTAAACTCAAATTTTCACAAAGGGTTAGTTTTTCAGATAAATAAAAGGTGAAGCGCGTGAAAGTCTCCGTAATAGTACCCGCTTATAACGAAGCGGGAAGGATTAAATCCGTCCTCGAAGCTATAGAGAATGCCGAACTTGTCAACCATATTATAGTTGTGGATGACGGTTCAACAGATCAAACAACTAAAAAGGTTCGGGAAAGTCAGGCAGACGTCGAGTTGATAAAGCTCGACCATAACAAGGGCAAAGCCAGGGCGCTTTCTCGGGGCGTGGAGTCCGCTCCCGATAGTACACTTATGTTCCTCGATGCAGACCTTGTCGGGCTCAAATCAGACCACGTCGACGAGATGATTCGGACCTATCACCAGGAAGATCTGGACATGGTTATAGGAGTATTCCACAAAGGGAGATTAAATACGGACTTATCGCAAAAAATAAGCCCTCATCTATCTGGTCAAAGAATTCTCTCCGTCGATACCTGGAACAAACTGGATAAGTCGAAAGCCGAGGAGTTCGGCGTCGAAATGGCACTTACGAAACTCTCTCTATCGGAAAACTTATCCACCGGAAAAGTTAAACTGACCGGGGTAACTCACGTAATGAAGGAAGAGAAACGTGGTTTCACCGAAGGGATAAAATCCAGGCTCAAGATGTACAAAAACATCATTAAAACTACATTTACCCCTACCGGATTAATCTAACAAATGAGTTAGAAACCAAGACCGACGATCCCTGGCTCCATTGCAAAACTGGGCCCAAAGATGGTTACTCTATTGACAAACACTTTGGCTTCATCTATAATCTTTTTGTAAAACAATCAATTCGTCGTCCCGAAACCCTTCACTATACTATAAAGAATTTTTCTAAAAAGGTATTTTATTGTCTGGCTATGTTTGATCGCAGTGACGTTAATGTAGACGGGTAGTACAGCTGTCCGAATAAATTGAATTGGATATTAGGCTTAACTATAGTTACTTGGAGTGGCAGGATTTGTATAAGGAAGTTTCTTCCGCAGGAATTTCGAACTCATTTAGTTTAGACCCGCGGAACACGGCAATTCCGTAAATCTCTCCAAAACTGATAAAAAGGGATGATCAACCCCAACCTTTTTGTGAGCCTCTCGCAGTAACAGGAAATGGAATTTTACGAATTTTTGAGGTGAGTTAATTGGAATTAAAAGAGCTAAGAGAAAAAAATTTAGATGAATTAAAGGAAATAGCGGAAGATTACGATATCAAGCTAAACTCGCAAAACAAAGAAGGGCTTATTTATTCGATTTTGGAGGCGGAAGCCAAGGAACAGGGGCAGGGTTTTTCTGAGGGTATTCTGGGTATTCTGCCCGACGGTTACGGGTTTTTGAGAGATAAGACATTTCTTCCCGGTAAAAACGATATTTACGTTTCCCCGTCCCAGATAAAACGGTTTGGATTGAAAAACGGTGACAAGGTAGTAGGTCAGACACGACCTCCAAAGAATGACGAACATTACAAGGCACTCTTAAAGGTAGTTGCGATAAACGACTCGCCCCCGGACGACATAAGGGATAGAACCGAGTTTAAGTACCTTACGCCACTCCATCCAGAGCAACGGTTAAAGCTTGAGCATGATTCTAACGACATTTCCACGAGAATTATAGACCTCTTCGCACCAATTGGTAAAGGTCAGAGAGGATTGATAGTCTCCCCTCCCAAAGCAGGGAAGACAACTTTAATAAAAAAGATAGCAAATGGCCTGGCTGCAAACCATCCGGAGGTCGAACTCATAGTTCTATTGATAGACGAACGTCCGGAAGAAGTTACCGATATACGGCGATCAATAAACATGGGCAAAGTAGTCGCAGCTACGTTCGACCAGGAACCCAAACACCATACCGAAGTTGCAGAACTGGTAACCGACAACGCAAAGAGACTAGTGGAATCCAGGAAAGACGTAGTGATTTTGATGGACTCCATCACTCGATTGGCTCGAGCATACAATCTTTCTGTCGATCACAGTGGTAAATTGCTCTCAGGTGGTATCGACCCAGCTGCACTTTACAAGCCAAAAGAATTCTTCGGAGCTGCCAGAAACATCGAAGAGGGCGGAAGCCTCACAATAATTGGAACCTCCCTGGTGGAAACAGGAAGTAAGCTGGATCAGGTCGTATTTGAGGAATTCAAGGGCACAGGTAATATGGAACTAGTTCTAGATAGACAGCTCGCAAACAGGAGAATTTACCCCGCTATCGACATGGAACAAACAGGCACGAGAAAAGAAGAACTCCTGCTTAGCGACTCCAAACTGAACAAGTTAAGGATCCTGAGAAAGATGATCGGGGAAATGGAAGGGAACCAGGAGGCGCTCGAGTTTATCAAAAAGAAGATAGAAGCCACCGAGGACAACGATCAGTTTCTTGAACTAATGCGTAATGGTTAAATGACAGAAAAACTTACCATCCGGGGCGGAAAGACTCTGGAAGGGAAAATTGAAATAGCAGGAGCAAAGAACTCCGCTCTACCCCTTATAGCGGCAACTCTGCTTACCGAAAAAGAAGTTTATCTAGAAAACGTTCCCAGGCTGGACGACGTTCAGACCATGCTCAATATGGTCAGGGAGCTGGGTAAAGATGTGACTGCCACCGGTCCCGATACCGTCAGGATAACTGGTGCAGTCTCGTCCAACCAAGCTCCAGCAGAACTGGTAAGGAAAATGCGAGCTTCCTTCCTGGTCCTAGCCCCGCTCCTGGGAAAAACCGGGCGGGCCGAAGTTCCTCTACCCGGTGGATGCAATATAGGAACTAGACCGGTAAACCTGCACCTTCAAGGTTTGAAGAGGCTGGGTGTAGAGATAAATCAGGATGATGGCAGGATAATTGCTCGGGCGAATAATTTACGAAGCAACGACATTTTTCTCGATTATCCTTCCGTGGGAGCAACAGAACAACTCCTTATGGCCGCTGTCTGTGCAAAAGGCAAAACCACAATATACAACGGAGCTCAGGAGCCAGAAATCCGTGATCTGGCGCTTTTTCTGACTGAATTGGGAGCGGACCTTTCACTGAAAGGGTCTGTCCTAACCGTAAATGGCGGCAGTGAATTCGGTAAAGGGAATTACAAAGTCCTTTCCGACAGGATAGCTGCTGGAACGTACATGTTAGCGGGCGTCGCAACGGGAGGAAAAGTTAAAGTTGAGTCCGTTGACCCTTCTTCTATCAAGCCCCTTAGTCTCAAGCTAAGGAAAGCGGGGGTCAAAGTTGAAGAAAACGAACGCTCGATCCAGATAGAAAGTCAGGGAAGGCCCGACAACCTGGAGGTAATTACGCTCCCGTTCCCGGGATTTCCCACAGACCTTCAGGCACCCATCACTTCAGTATTAACTCTGGCTAAAGGTAAAAGTGTCGTAAAGGAGACAGTCTTTGATAGCAGATTCGGTCACGTAGCGGAACTTAGCAAGATGGGCGCAGATATATCCGTTACTAACTCAAATACGGTATTTATAGAGGGGAAAAACAAGCTGCGGGGAACGGAGGTCGAGGCCACAGATATAAGGGCGGGCGCGTCTCTGGTAATAGCCGGTTTAGCAGCGGAAGGTAAAACAGAAGTCTCCGGTATGAAACACCTCGACAGAGGCTACAGCGAGCTTCAGAGTCACCTTGAATCACTCGGGGCCACAATTGAGAGGGTCAGCGAAAATGGCTGAGGACGATTTGCACTTAATAGAGGACAGAGTAGGTAAAAGAGCTAGGGTCAAAGCAAAGGAACGGGCTATTCTCGTTGGCGTCGATTTGACCTATCCCGAGGAAGAGGTACTCTGGACAACTAACGAATCCCTAAAAGAGCTAGCCTCGCTTGCCAAAACGGCGGGGGTAAAAATCGCCGATAAAATAATTCAGAGACGGAGCAACCCGGATCCTAAGTTCTATATTGGCAAGGGCAAGGTAGATGAAATAAAAGAACTTGTAAAGGAACTGGGGGCTCACGTGATCCTGTTTAACGACGAACTAAGACCGGCGCAGGCGAGGAACCTGGAAGAGAGCATAGGAGCAAAGATCGTCGACAGGACCCAGCTAATCATGGACATATTTGCCCAGCGCGCACAAACCAAAGAGGCCAAGCTCCAGGTCGAACTGGCCCAGTACGAATATCTCCTTCCCCGGTTGAGGGGCTGGGGTGAATCTCTTGAGCGACAGGCAGGTGGGATAGGAACCCGGGGACCCGGTCAAACTAGACTGGCCAGAGACAGGGAAAAGGTTCAGCGGCGGATAGATTCTATTAGAGCTAAACTGGAGGAAGCGGAAAAAGAGCTGGATGTCAGGAGAAAACGGAGACTGGAAAGCAACTTACCCATCGTTGCCCTGATAGGCTATACTAATACGGGCAAAACTACACTTTTGAATAGCCTAACCGGTTCGGAAGGGTTTAAAGAGGACAAGCTCTTCGCCACCCTGGACCCCCTTACGAGAAAATTTGAACTTCCCGATCGGCGCAAGGTGCTTCTTACGGATACAGTAGGGCTAATTCGCAAACTACCCCACCAGTTAATTCCTGCATTCAAGTCCACGTTGAAATCGGCCAGGTCCGCCGATCTGCTACTAAATCTTATGGACGCAACCAAGGAAAAACTTGAGGCCAGGTGGCAGACGGTAAACAGGATTCTAAACGAGGAAATCTTTGACGGGAATCAGCAAAGGCCACCGATGATAAACGTGTTAAACAAAATAGATCTACTTGACCCTGGAAAGGAGATCGCGTCCCTTACCAGCGGTATAGAAAATTCCGTAGCCATTTCAGCAATTGAAGGGAACAATCTGGACGAACTAAAGGACCTGATAGCCGTAGAGCTTGGTGATGAGGTAAAAGAAATCAAATTGCACCTCCCCTATGACAAAGCTGAAATTCTCGACTGGCTACACAATAACGGTGAAGTTAAGACGGAAGAATATAAAGGTGAAGAGATCCATATCGTGGGGAAAATCGAACAGCACCTGCTCTCCGAGCTCAAGTACGAACTAACGGACGGAGAACTAGAAGAAATGACTTGAAGGTTAGTCACCCGAACCCTCGATTGGTTCTATTTCTCCTGCATCAAATTCCTCGATTTCTTCTTTTCCAAGCCTAATCCTGATGGTCTCTTTCTGAACGTTTCTATTAATTACTTCGCCTTTCCCCATTGGCGAGTTGACTTCACTGCCCTTTTCCGGTAGCTCCTCCAATTTAGCCACGTAATCTTCCAGTTCGTACTGCAAGCAGCAGGTCAACCTTCCACACACTCCCGTTATTCTTTCCGGGGAAACAGATATTCCTTGCTTTTCAGCAAAGTCCATAGGAACAGGACCAGGATCGTAAAGAAACCGCCTGCAACAAAGTTCCTGGCCACAGTGACCTCGACCCCCCAGAATAGAAGCAGCCTCCCGAGGCCCTACCTGTTCGAGTTCTATTCGGGTGGAATAGCTTCTAGCCAGAGCTTTGACCAGACCACGAAAGTCGACCCTGTGAGGAGCTTTAAAGTAGAACCTAAGCTGTGATTTCTGGAATGAATACTCAGCTCCGATAATATTCATGGATAGCGACCTTTTATCTGCAAGGCGCTGAGCCTTTGATATTGCTTTATCTGCTTCTTCCTGGTTTAACTCAGCCTGCAGGATATCGTGATCGGTTGCCTGCCTCACAGCTTTCCAAGGTTCCTCGCTCCCTTCATCCTCCAGCATCTCGGGTGGCAACACCAGGCCCAGTTCTCTCGTCTGATCTTTCTCAATTATATACTGTTCTTCGGGATCAGGTTGAGTTTCTTCAAACTCCACGGCTACTTTTCTTCGTTTTGTCTTCCTCAACCCAACAGGATATTCATCCACCATTTTTATCTCCTTTAAGGTCTCTATTTAATCAATTTTAGCCGAAAGCCCAAGACACTTATACCCCGTCCTTGCCGTCAAAGCTAGCGGAACTACCTGATAGTTTCAATAAAACGCTTTCGAGCAATAACTGGTGATTCACGTTTGCGGTTAGCGATCCAAGCGCGCGGTCCAATATCCTCACCTTCCTGAGGCTTTCTCTGTTGCCGGCCCGTGAGTAAAACTCTTCAGCTACCCCTTCTCTGTAACCATTCCGGTATATATTGAGACCTCTCTCAAGGAACCATTCGAGGTAGTTCTGAGAAGACTTTGCCAGTTCTCCCGCAGAGCCAATCAACTGAAAATGACTTGCCTCCGGGAGTTTCCCGTATATAACCCTGGTCAAAGCATCTCTTTCGAGGTAGCTGTCGCTATCCACCAGACATTTACTCAGCTCAACCAGCTCGGAATCGTCGTACTCCTCGAAAGCCCCTTCTCTTTTCTCCAGTGGCTTTTCAAGGTCTTCCTCCAGCAGGTCGTCCAGCAGATTTCCCCTTCTGTTTACGACCTCTATTAGATAGTTAACCTCCTGGTCATTAAAACCCTTACTGGACAGCAGGTCCTTCATTCCTTCTATGCTCGTACCACCCCGGGGTAACTGCTGACACCGTGAAATAATTGTCGGTAACAAGCTATTCGGTGATTCAGTCAGTAGGAGAAAATAGACAAATTCAGGGGGACCTTCAAGAATTTTTAACAGACTATTTGCACCTTCGATGGAAAGGTCTTCCGCCCGATTGATAGCGTATAGTTTCCTCTGGCTCTCTACTGGAGAGTAAGACGATCTGGATATTATTTCTTCAACTTGGTTTATCGAGATCTTGCTATTATTATTCAATACCTTAACCTGAATGAAATCAGGATGGGTGTCACGAATCACTTTTCCCCTGCAATCTTTGTCGTCGGGGGAACAGAGGATTATTTGACCCAGTTCGGCGGCGTAACTTTTAAGATTCGTACCTGATCTAACGGGTGCCAGATAAGCGTGGGTTAGTTCATCCTTCTCAGCGGCCTGGGAAATAATGTCTTTACTATTCATTTGTTCAAGGAGATTATGCAAAACATATCAACAACTTTAAAGTCGATTTTCCTATCCAGTCAGTGGGCATCGATATGGTTACCCTTTGTAATTACCGGACTCAGCTCTCCCTGTCTAATCCGCTGGGCTCCAACCATCAATCTCTTTGATAACCCCCGTGATAGCGCCAGAAAGATTCACCAGCGGGTAAAGCCCCTGGGGGGGACTGCTCTGTTATTGGGTTTTATCCCTGTACTTTTACTGGATGGAGCCTCTCCCTTTTCCCTACTTTTCCCCGTCTTAATAGTCTTTCTTACAGGACTCATCGACGACATACGGGGATTTAAACCCGAATCGAAACTTTTTTTTCAGATTATTGCGGCCTCCATGATCTTAATCTCCTATCCAATGCCCGCTACGGACTTTTACTTATTACCCGACCTGAAAATTAGCCTATCGGGAATTCCAAACCGCATCTTCCTTGGCTTCTGGCTTGTAGGAGGGACTAATGCGTTTAACTTGATAGACGGACTGGACGGACTGGCAGCAGGAATCGGGTTAATTTCGCTGCTGCCTCTAATAGCAGTTACTTTTGGCCACGTGTCGTATTTGATGCCTGCAGGTCTAGCCGCGGCACTAATTGCAATTCTAATCTACAACTTTTACCCGGCAAGGCTTTTTCTGGGCGACGGTGGTTCCTACTTCGTGGGTTTTCTCGTCTCCTACCTTGCGATTATTATCCTGAATTCCGTTTCGGGCCCGAACTCAGGCTGGAACCTTGGCATAGGAATAATTCTGCTAGGTATTCCCATCTCTGACACGGTACTGGCAATAATCAGAAGGGCACGATCAGAAAAGGGGGTAATGGAAGCCGATCAGGACCACCTGCATCATAAATTATACCGTAAGTTCGGTCACGTAACCGCCGTTCTGCTTATCTATCTTCCTCAGGCTGTTCTATCGAGTCTTGCCCTGTTAGTAATCCTTTAAACCGGATAACCAACCACGGATACGTCTCCGCCAATCTCCTCCACTTTTAGATCCTCTATCCCGAGCGCGTCCTCCACCGTGGCCCTCCCCCTTCCCCCAACGGACGGAACGGCTTCTTTGCCACCAACTATCTTTGGAGAGTAGAAGAACCGAATTTTGTCCACCAGGTTTTGATCGATAAAACTCCAGGCAATTTCCCCTCCACCTTCGACAAGGAGGCTATCGTATCCCCGTTCACCCATGCGCTCCAGCAAACCATCAAGGTCCAGATGGCCCCTCTTCTTCCGGAACTGCCAGACCTTCGCTCCATTTTTCTCGAATTTAGTTAAGCTATCTTCGGGTAGGGTTTCCCCGGTCGCTATGATCGTGGGGGCATCGCTCGAAATAGTAAATATCCGGGAGCTCTCCGGCGTCCTCCCGTTCGAATCAAATACAAACCTTGCACCGTCCGGCCCTTCAGCATTTCTTACGTTCAACCGAGGGTCGTCAGCTATCACCGTACTGACGCCTACACCCACGGCACTGTATCTAGCCCTCAATTCGTGAACTAATTTCCGTGACGTCTCGGAAGAAATCCACCGGGAATCACCGGTCCTTGTAGCTATCTTCCCGTCAAGGGTCATCGCAAGTTTCAGTAAAACGAAGGGTCTATTTTTCTCGACGTAGTGCAGGAAAATCTCGTTTACTTTCCTAGCCTCTTCTTCCATCAGACCGACCGAAACTTTTATACCTTCTTCCCGTAACCTTTTTATCCCCTTCCCCGCCACTCTGGGGTTCGGGTCCTCAATCGCTACGTAAACCCGGTCCAGTCCACTCTCTATTATTTTTTTAGTACAGGGCGGAGTCTTTCCGTAATGTACACAGGGTTCCAGGTTAACATATAACGTGGCACCACTGGCGGATTCACCTGCATCTTGCAGGGCTTTCACTTCGGCATGAGGACCACCAAACATCTCATGATAGCCCTCACCTACTATTTCTCCGTCTCTGACAATTACCGCACCTACCTGGGGGTTTGGGTTCACGAATCCGCCACCGCGCTTCGCCAGTCTCAGCGCTCTTTTCATGTAGTTACGGCCGGTATTTTCATTCATGGGGCTAAGAAAGTGCGTTTTGCATATCCCTGACAGCCTTTATTCTGTCCTCCTTTCCAAATATTGCCGACCCGGCTACTATCTTATCTGCACCTGCCTGTACGACCGAACCTACTGTCTCGGGAGACATTCCTCCGTCCACGGAGATTACCGTGTCGGAGTCGTTTTCGCGAATTTGCTTTTCTAATACCTTTATTCTTTCTATTGATTCGGTCATAAACTCCTGACCCCCAAACCCCGGCTCCACTCCCATGACCAGCACCTCATCAAGTTCTTCCAGCAATGGAAATATATCCTCTACCGGGCTAGCGGGCTTCTGCGAAATTCCAACTTTACAGCCCTGTGCTTTAAGCCGTTTTATTAGCTCGTAAGGACGTTCCGTGACTTCCGAATGGAACAGTATCATATCTTCTGAGCCGACATCGAACTCCGGTCCGTATTTCCAGGGATCGTCGATCATTAAATGTATGCTCAACGGGGTGTTAACCCTGCCTGATTTCTTGAGACTATTGGACACGAGCGGTCCAATAGTTATATTCGGAACGAAGTGTCCGTCCATTACGTCAACGTGAATAGAACCGGCAACCTCATCTACGGTTTCGACCTCCTCAATCAGACGGCCAAAATCGGCGGATAATATCGACGGAGCAAAAACTACTTCTGACATACTCTCACCTCTTCTTATTCAGGTCTACAAGAACGAGAAAACCTGCCGTAAGGTCAGTAAGTCTGGTAAGTATAGCCAATACAAGTAACTTTTTCAGTCGGGAAAGTTCTACCTGTGTCAATTCTCCGTACCTTTCAAGGTAGGTTAACGCTTTTATACTAGCATCGACTTCGAGAGGTATCTTAGCCAAAAGTAACAACAAAATTAAAAAATACAGGATCAACGCCACCTGCAGGAAGGGAAAAAATAAAATAAATCCGATAATTAAGGTGACTGGGAAAATATAAGAAAGAAGGACACCCAGCTTATCGAGAATATCGGTTATGGCGACCAAAAACTTTTGACTGTTAGCCTGACTGGCATGGGCTAGCTCGTGAGCAGAAATACCCAGGGTGAGAAGAGAACTGTCCTCCAGTTCGGGCAATTTTACTACACTTTCCTTAAAAAGAAACTCTCCCTTGCTTCTTTCTTCCGTCTCTTCCAGAATAATGTCAATATCTTCAGACTCCAGCACTCTGTCGACGAATACTCTGGCAATTATTCCCGAATTCGCGAAAACCCTTTCAAATCGCCGGATATATGAGTCAGCCGCTTTTCGTACAATCAGTGAAACCACTACAATAATTCCTACAACACTGAGACCGATACCGATATAATGTTCAGTCAGGACTCCCATCACAGAAAACTCCTCTATAAAGATCTCCTGGGCTAACCATAGCTAAAATTTTAATCTACCGTAAACGAAAAGCAAAGCACAATTAATACGACCGATTGAAAAAAAATCTTCATTTGATATCATAAATCAAAATTAATTAGGAGGTTGCACTTTAGCCAAAACATGGAAAAAGAAAGAGCCCACATGGAAATAACAGGGAGAGTTCAGGGTGTCGGTTTCAGAAACAGTACAAGGAGGAAAGCAAGGCAGCTCGGATTAACTGGCTGGGTAAAGAATCTGGCTGATGGGTCAGTCGAAGTCCTCGCGGAAGGAAACAAGGAGGACCTGGAAGATCTAATATCCTGGGCGAATAGTGGCCCGAGGCTGGCAAATGTAAATAAGGTGGAAGTAGATCGAAGAGAGCCTACAAACGAGTTTGATAACTTTTCTATCCGCTACTAACTTCTTCCTCCTCCTGATATAGGTAACGTTTTACTTTCTGAGTCGGCGTCTTCTTAAACGGCTCATCACGGATTTCTATATCTTTTTTACTTTTTATTCTCATATACGGAGCAAGACTCCTTGACTCGGACTTTATCTTCTCCCAGAGAAACGTCTTGATATAGTCCTTTTCAACTATCCCCTTTTCTTCCAGCTTTTCGTAATCGGGGTATATAACGGCGGAAACTACAGTTCGCCCGTTCCTTCGCCCTTCTTTAACCATAGCTTCTTCTATAAATGTGATACTGCCCAGCTCGTGCTCTACTTCTTCGGGATAGACGTTATTTCCCGACTCGAGAACGATTACGTTTTTGGTTCTCCCGTTAAGATGCAATCCTCCATCCTCGTCAATCCAACCCGAATCCCCCGTACGAAGCCAGCCATCGTCATCTAAAACTTCCCTGGTTTTCTCTTCATTCTTGTAATAACCCTTCATGATGCTAGGACCTTTTACCAGAACTTCGTTTATCTCCTTGTCGTCAGTCTCTCTCAATTTAATTTCTACGCTCGGAAGAGGAAGCCCAACGCAACCTTCTTTATCCGTAAAGGGGTCACGAGTGAACGTTAGAACAGGGGAAGTTTCAGTTAAACCATACCCCTCCATTACACCAATTCCCAGGTCCCTTAAACCTTTTGCTGTTTTGGGGCTCAGAGGAGCACCCCCAGAGGCAATAAACCTGAATTGCTTCCCCGCTAGCTTGGACTTCACCTGGGATTTAAGCAGGCTCGGTGCCAGTTTGTACAACCACCTAGTCCACCAGGTGGATTTTATTTTCTCCAGAGTTTCCTCGTAAAGTGCATTTAACAGCTTCGGCACACCCAGGAGTATCGTACCTTCGTTGCCCCGGAGCACGCTTGGCAAGTTTCGATAATCCACTGTATAGATCATCGAGGCGCCAAACGCCAGGGGGACAAGCAAAGTAGTGGTCAATCCGTAAATGTGGTCCCAGGGCAGGATGGATACCATGCAGTCTTCAGGTGTAACGTCCAGTGTTTCCGCTATATCGTGAACGTTTACAAGAAGGTTTTCGTGAGATAACATAACTCCTTTTCCGTGCCCTGTCGTACCTGAGGTATACATTAACACTGCTAATTCGTCAGGATCCTGCGGAGGACAGTCCGTAAATTCCTCGCTGGAAAGGAAAGAATCCCACGACTTAAATCCTTCTTCCTCTTCTCCTCCATATACGACAAGATTCTCCAGATAGGACAGCGAGTCAAATTCTTTGGTAACTACTGAGTGTTTATCGCTCTGAACGATCGCCAGTTTGGATTCTGACTCGTGTAGTACACGTTGGATTTCTTCAGCGGTAAAGTTATAAGCAATCGGAACGACAACTGCCCCAACACGCTGGGCAGCAAAGAAAGTAGCGGCCCACTTTGGATGAGGCCTACCTATGATGGCAACCTTGTCCCCTTTCTCAATTCCGTACTTGTCTACCATCGTCTGGGCAAGCCTACCCACAAGAGAACCAAGCTCTTCGAAACTCATGCTTCTGTAATCGTAACCGTTATCCGCCGTTGGGGCAGAAGTTTTGAACGTGCTGCTCGGGAATTCTGACGTTGAGTCCGTAAAAAGAGAATCCAAGCTCTCGTACTCTTTCATGTCTGATACCCCGTTTTAGCAATAAAATTAACCCAAAAAGAGAGAATCGGTAGCTCCTCAATTTTAAAGGTTAAAATCCTCAGCCTCAAAGTCCAGGTCGCTTGATTCAACCACCTTCTTCAACCGGAGTTCAGCCTCCGACAGTCCCCCCTTAACCTCTTCGGCAAGCTTTACTCCCTCTTCAAACAGTTCTATAGATCTTTCCAGGTCCAGCTGTTCGTCTTCGAGTTCCCTTACTATAGATTCCAGTTTTTCAAGGTTGCCTTCGATATCTACTTCTTCTTCATTCATTCTTATTGACCCCCGTTACCACAGAATGAATAATACCCTTATACAGCCTGGTCTTCAAGTTTTCCCCGTCTTCTACGTCCCTATAATCGGTTACTAACGAACCGCTTTCCCCATAAGTTACAGAATACCCCTTCTTGAGCAATTCGGTCGGATTGGCAATCGAGAGTCTGTCAACCAGGGAGATCAAAGAATCTCTGCGAAGGGACAAAATATTTGTTCCATTCTCCATAAGCTCTACTGCTAACTCGTCGAACTCCTGAGATTTATCTTCGAGATTTCTAAACGGTAGTCTAAACCCAAAACTGGATGTTAACCTATCCAGCTCCCTTTTTCTGTCCTCAACAGTTGAAGCCCCCGTTTTCAATATTCTATTTTTATATACGTCTACGTCTTTTAAGATATCCCTTTTCTCAGGTACAACTTCTTTCCCCGCCGCCGTTGGAGTAGGAACCCTTACGTCGGCCACGAAATCAGAGATAGTAAAATCAACCTCGTGCCCCACGCCTGAAACTACAGGAAGGTCCGAGTCGTAAATAGCCCGGGCAACAACCTCTTCGTTAAAGGGCCACAGGTCCTCAAGAGAACCTCCACCCCTGCTTATAACCAGAAGATCGAGATCCATTTTCAGCCGAAGATTGTTCGCCCGGCGAATCGACTCTGCTATCTGGCCTGCTGCTCCTTCACCCTGTACTTTCACGGGAAAGACATAACAGGTAACGGCGGGAAGTCTTTCCTCGATCGTTGAAACTATATCTCTAATGGCTGCGCCTGTTGGTGAAGTAATAATCCCTATTGAACCGGGAAATCGCGGGAGACTTTTCTTCTTCGAATCGTCGAATAGACCTTCCTCTTTCAACCGTTTTTTGAGCTGCTGAAATTTTTTTTGAAGGTCCCCTTTGCCCACTTCTTTTAGATCTCTAACCCTCAGCTGATACCGACCCCTTTTCTCGTAGACGGTCAAAGTCCCCCGGGCGATAAGAGCTATTCCGTCCTCCGGTTCTAGACCGATTTTCCTCTTATCGCCCGAAAACATAACGGCGTCTATCTCTGAGTCTTCCTCTTTCAGAGTGAAATATAGGTGGCCGGCAGAGGATTCATGGAGATTGGAGACTTCTCCCTCGACCCAGATCGAGCGAAAATTTTCCTCTAACAGATAACGTGCTTCCCTGTTTAGTTGGGAGACCGAATATATCTCGTCAGTCTCGGGTTCTCCCTGTTCAAATAAGTTCGAGCTGGATTGGTTCATTCTAAATTGTACTTTCCTTTCGGTAAGAAATTTAAAAAGTTCTGGATTTACCGGACTTAGGGAGCTCGCTTCTGTCTACTTCATGACCTTCCACGAAGACTCTTTCCAGGTTATTTTCCAGGTCGAAGATAGAGCCATCCGTAACGATAAAATCTCCGTCCTTACCTGGCTCAAGCGATCCTACCCTGTCATCTATTTGAGCTATACGAGCACTATTAATCGTAATTGCTTTTAGGGCTTCCATTCTGTCCATTCCCTCCCTCACGGCAAATGCAGCGAGCAGGGGAAGGTACTGGATGGGTATGACGGGAGAGTCGGTTGTTATGGCCACCCTCACTCCGGCCTCAGCCAGTAGACCAGGAGTTTTGAACGTCCTCTCGACCAATTCTCTTTTGCTCCTTGAAGTCATGCTGGGACCCACTACTGCATCGGACTCGTGTTCTGCGAGGAAATCCACTATCTTATGACCTTCCGTGCAATGATCTATAGAATAGTCCAGGTCGAACTCCTCCGCGATCCTTATAGCTGTAATTATATCGTCAGCTCTATGGGCGTGTATTTTAGCCCTTAAATCACCTTTAAGCACTGGCACCAGCGCCTCCAGCTTGTAATCCTTTTTAAACGAATTATCCTCTCCGTTTTCTTTTTTTCTCTCAATATAATCCTTCGCGTCGAATAACGCTTCCCTCAATGTAGCTCCCGTACCTATCCTCGTGCTGGGGATACTATCCTTTTCCTTGTAAACGCGTTTTGGATTCTCGCCGGTGGCCATCTTCATGGCTGTCGGTTCTTTAATTAAGAGTTCATCCAATACTATAGACCCCGAAGTCTTTACCGCGGCAAACTGACCTCCAATTACGTTACCCGACCCTGGCCCGGTATTCACGGTCGTAACACCAGCATTTACCGCGTCCTGAAGGCCAAGCCCTGCCGGATTTATCCCGTCAATAGCTTTTACCTGAGGTGTCACCGGGTCTGTCATCTCGTTTGTGTCCTGACCTTCCCAACCCTCGCCGTCTTCGTGGACACCCACATGTGTATGGGCATCGATAAGTCCCGGCAAAATCGTTTGATCGCCGAAATCAACCACATCGGCATCTTCTGGAACCTTGGTTGAGTCGTAGGGACCGACGTAGTCTATCTCCCCATCTTTCAAAATAATTAACCCGTCAGTGACCTCACCTTCGTCCCCCATCGTAATTATCTGACTCGCTCTAAAAGCTTTAGAAATTTTAACCACTCCTCGAGTAATCAATTTTATTTCTAATTACTCGTCTTGCATTTTTTCCTGCACCCCTCACGGCATGCTAACCTAACCACTTATTAAGGTTTAACAAGTAAGTAAATATAACTTAATTTAACCGAAACTTAAACTCATTACAACAGCCCGTTAAGTTCTGCCAAATAGCTAGGGGCCGAACTTTCACAAAGCGCTTTGGTTTTATTTTCGGAGTTTAGAAGGATTTCAACTCTCGCGGGGTAATCTGGCAGACTGGACGAACGATAAAGCCCAACCGAGAGAAAAATACGATCTTGACTTCAGATACAAACTTTGCTTATAATGTTTTGATTTTTAAGGTAATCATGAACAGTTTAAACCATAATTCGGTCAGGCTTTACTATCTGTTTTTCGCCTCATACCTCGATAATACGGGGAATATAATTCCCCTTTAAAATTTACCCATTCTCACCGAATATTGTTTTTTCGCTACCCAATCTCTCCTAGGCAAGTTTTCTGGAGGTGAAAACCTTGCAAACCAATCAACTATCCTGGGCACGGAACCAGGCTTTACTGACGGTCAGGGAACAGCCATGCAAGACCGAGAAAGAACTACTGCAGAGTAACCCTGCCCAAAAAGTAATATTGAAATTTATCGAGAAATTAAAAAACGACCAATCACGGTTGCTGCAAATTCTACCGGACGACCTTGCCAACCAACCCGCTCCTACGATAACCGAAAGAATACATCCTGTGCTGATAGATCTTCTGGAGTCCCCGCTTACCAAGGTGGGTCCGAAATCCGAACTTGGAGAAAGGATTTTACAACACAGGGGGAAATTTCATCAATTTATCGAAAAGCTCTACGACTACTGGCGAGAGTATACCAGGTTTTTGGTGAAGTGGACGGGATACGGCTCCAGTGAAGAGGGGACCCGACCCTATCTCCAGTTCAATCGGGAACTCGACGAGTTAACTGAGCTCGTCCGCTCTGCTTACCGGTCCATAGCCGAAAACATCACCAATTCTCACCCAATAGTCTATCGCCAGGTGTCCGCCGGATTTGAGGTCGGACTGGCTGTAGACAAGAAAGAGTTTCAATATCCGGATTACCTGAGGAAGCAATTCGGTCAGGTTCCGGTTATCGAACAGGTAACCATCGAACCGCCATTTGTAATCGATCCCCCGATGAATAAACGAACTGGCAGGTTTCAGGAGACCAACAGAAACCCCCTGAAAAACGCAGAAATAAATCCCCATAACTGGCTCTGCTATCCCGCAAAGGTCGGCGACCTCAGAATTGACGTATTTTTCCATCAGGAATTTCTAGATCTGGGAGCTTCTTTAGCCAACCTGTTCGAGCTGGCGACAGGAGAAGACCTCAAGAGTAGCCCTGACGCAATCTACGCCTATGGAATTGATCCTTCAAAAATGAAGGACTACGGAGGTCTTCCAACAGTATTTTTTCAGGATGAGGAAAACGACCTGCTCTACGGAGCTTTACCCAGGGAGGACAGGTTCGGCTACTTCGGATACGTTAAGAAAATGATGTTAACGCTCCATAACGTCATTGCCATGAAAAGAGGCCGACTACCTCTCCACGGGGCAATGACTAGGATATTCTTCAAGGATATGGATCCAGTCTCAATAGCCATACTAGGGGGTTCCGGTGCCGGTAAATCCGAGACTTTAGAAGCATTTCGAGTAATAGCTGAAGATTCGATTCAGGAAATGGAAATAATTTGCGATGACATGGGATCACTGGGTATTGACAAAGATGGGAGAATTCAGGGCTACGGCACGGAAACCGGGGCTTTCGTGAGACTCGACGATCTCCAGAAAGGGTACGCATTCAGTCAGCTTGACAGGTCAATATTTATGAGTCCCCAGAGGACAAACGCTCGCGCTTTGATGCCGGTCGCACCAATTGAGAAAGTACTGGAGGGAGTACCGATAGATTACCTCTTTTACGCTAATAACTACGAGGAAGTGGATTCGGAACATCCAACTGTAGAAAGGGTTTCCACTCCAGAAAGGGCCCTGTCGATATTCAGCGAAGGAGCCCGAATGTCAAAAGGTACCACCACTGAGAAAGGACTAAGCCATACTTACTTCGCCAACCCTTTCGGGCCACCACAGTTTAAAGAAACACACGACCAGCTGGCAGACGAATTTTTCGACCAGTTCTTCAGTGACGGGATATTCGTAGGCCAGCTGAGAACGAGACTGGGCGTATCAGGTATGGAGAAAGAAGGACCTGAAAAGGCTGCTAAAGACCTGCTCAAACTGATAAGAGGCTAGCAAAAAACAAAATCACTCAAGTAAACTCCGGACTTTGGGGTTTATCGTCACTCCAATTGGAAGTTAAAAGCCCCGTCAAGATTGACGGGGCTTGATTGTTTCACCAAAACCAGCACTCAAATGAGACCTGCAACTTGGCTCACGTACTCTAGGCTAGTTCCAAGACTGTAGGGGAATAGGTAAAATTAACGGATTCTTAGCCCAAGCAGCTTTCCTCATTTGAGTGCTGGGTCTTTTTTTGTAAAAGACCAAAATCCGTAGTCAAATTTGCTTTTCTCCAAGCCCCGCACATTGGTGCGGGGTAATTGACTATCCCCGTACATCATTGTTTTGTCCTCCTATGCCTCCTGCCTCTTACCTGGCTTCCGGGATTTTGTCTACTGGTAAGATTTTAAGGTCAAATCAGTTGCCAGGTAAGAGGCAGGAGGCTTGAACCAAAAAATATGGTGATTCTTTGTGACCTTCACCTTACTTCCGAATAGTGGTGAAAGAACTGAGTTCAGGGACTTAGACCCATCCTCTTAGCTCCATTGCCCTGGCGATTCTCTCAATCGAGACCATATAAGCAGCGGTCCTATTGTCCAGCCCTTCTTTCCGAGCTCTATTGTGGACCTCGGCAAAAGCCTTGGTCATCTTCTTATCCAGCCGTTCGTAGACCTCCGCCTCGGACCAGTAGTACCTATTTCTGTTCTGAACCCACTCAAAGTACGAAACTGTCACCCCACCCGCGTTACAGAGAAAATCGGGTATTATGTATATTTCTTTCTGGTTCAGGATATCGTCCGCCTCAGGCGTAGTGGGTCCGTTTGCCGCTTCCGCTATTATATCTGCTTTTACATTATCCGCGTTCTCCTCGGTTAAAACGTTTTCAATAGCGGCAGGTATTAAAATATCCACGTCCAGTTCAAGTAACTTTTCGTTTCCCTCTTTGACATCTCCCAGGTATTCTACTCCACCCATCTCTTTTGAGAAGACCCCGTGGTCTTTCATATTATCCAGGACTTTACTGTAACATATACCGTCTTCTGAATAGATGGCCCCCTCTTCGTCACCAATCGCCACCACTTTAGCCCCCAATTGTTCTTCCATTAACCTGTGGATGTGAGAGCCAACGTTACCGTAACCCTGAACCGCGACTGTTGCATCATCGAGGGACCTGTTTAACTTATTCGCGGCCTCCCGAATTGTATAAATTACTCCTCGGGCCGTCGCGTCACTCCGCCCCAGTGAACCACCCACTTCGACAGGTTTACCCGTTATAACGCCGGGAGCGTTGACACCCTTTATTTTGCTATATTCATCCATCATCCATGCCATCGTCTGAGATGTCGTGTATACGTCTGGAGCGGGTATATCCTTATCCGGACCAATATAATCAGAGATAGCGGATAAATACGACCTGGCCACCCTTTCCATCTCTCTTTCCGAGAGCTGGTTCGGGGAGCAGACAACCCCTCCTTTGCCCCCACCGTAAGGTATATCAGCCACGGCGGTCTTCCAGGTCATCCAGGCAGCTAAAGCTTTGACAGTGTCAAGCGTCTCATCGGGATGAAATCTCAACCCGCCTTTTGTCGGCCCTAGCGCATCATTATATTGAACTCTATACCCTTTAAACGTCTTGGACGATCCATCATCCATCTTAACTTGAAAATTAATAATAAAAGTCCGCATAGGTTCTCTTAACGCCTGATGAACTGACTCGTCCAAATTCAAAACTTCAGCAGCTTTGTCCAGCTGGCGCTGCACAGTCTTAAACGGGTTCATTTCCTTCATTTTATGCCCCCTCTTAGGAGAATAGTTGTGTTATTGCCACTATTATTGTTACTATATTCACAGTTTAATGCAAAACTAGCTCAACTGTAATTCACTTACCGGGACACTCCTTAACAACTCCTTGATCGATTTGTTTGTCCCCGTATGCCCTATCAAAGTGATTCGAGAATTCAGCAGCCAGTTCTTTTGCTCTATTATCGTAGGCCTCGGGGTCATCCCAGGTCTTCTTTGGATTCAATACCCTATCCGGCACACCAGGACAGGTCTTAGGTCTTCTTAAGTGGAAGCACTCATCTTCTTCGTATTCAACGTCCCTGAGCTCACCTGACAATGCCGCATCTACCATTGCCCTGGTGTAAGGAAGGTCAATTCTTTTACCTTCTCCATAAGGTCCGCCTGTCCAGCCGGTGTTAATCAAGTATACATCTGTGCCGTGTTCTTTCATCTTTTCTCCCAGCATCTCGGCGTAGACGTCAGGATTTCTTGGCATAAACGGTTGTCCAAAAAATCGGGAAAAGATAGACTCCGGCTCCGTAACTCCGGTTTCGGTCCCTGCTAGTTTACTCGTGTATCCCATAAGGAACCACAACATCGCCTGGCTGGGTTCGAGCTTGGATACGGGAGGTATCACCCCGTTGGCATCCGCAGTCAGGAACAATATGGTTTCCGGGTGATCCGATACGGAGGATGGTTTGGTGTTGGAAAGATATTCGAGTGGATAGGAACCCCTTGAATTTGGAGTCAACCTGTCGTCAAAGAAGTCGAATTCACCATTCGGATACATTAGGGCGTTCTCCACTATTGCACCATGGTTCCGATAGTCGTCCTCGTGCATAATTGCGTTCCAGATTTCCGGTTCTTCTTCCTCCTCCAGGTCGATCAGTTTGGCGTAGCAACCGTTCTCGAAATTCGCAATCCCGTCGTCGCCCCAGCCGTGTTCGTCATCACCAAGAAGTGCTCTGTTCGGATCGGCAGAAAGGGTCGTCTTTCCCGTGCCGGACAAACCAAGCAACAGGGCGGGATCGCCTTCCTCGCCTTCGTTCGCCGAACAATGAAGCGGCAGGATTCCTTCCTCGGGTAACAGGTAGTTCATTGTAGTGAACATTAACTTTTTAACCGTCCCGAGGTAGGCGGAACCAATTACCACCCCGATAAGCTTTTCGAAATCCATGGCAACAATCATGTTAGAAGTTTTTCCTTCTTCGGTCTCTCTCAGTCTTCCCCGGTATCTCTCCCGGTCCAGCTTGTCATAGGGCAAAACAATGAGATCAAATACTTCATCCGCAAATATACTTTGCCCTATATCCTCCGGCTCCGGACGGAACATATTTAGTGTAAACAAAGACGTAAGTGCTTGATCGGTTATCGTTCTCGTTGGCAGAGCGTAGGAAGGATCCGCCCCGATAACTCTATCCGTCCGATACAGCTTGTTTTTACCGTTCATATACTCCAGAGCGTCCGCAAAGACCATTCTGAAAGTCTCCGGTTCGACCGGTATATTGTTGGGCGAATCCCAATCTATTGTACTCTCGATCTCATCCCGGTTAACTATTACGGTGTCCTCGGGACTTCTCCCTGTGGATTCCGGGGGAGTCCAGGTGGCGAGTGCTCCCGGTTTACTCACGAGAGCCTCCCCTTGAGAGACCGACTGTTCAATTAGCGTTTCGCTATCGAGATTGTCTTTTAGGTTAGAGTGCTCAGTTATAGCGTTTCTTAATTTGTCTTTCATCTCGAACATATAACCCCTCCTTTTTGAAACGTTCAGAGATCTCTCCAGACCCTTCCGATCCTTCTTATTCCCTCTTCGATTAAATCGGGAGAAAGTGCGGGGAACGGAAGCCTAACAAAACCTTCAGCCTTACAGTCGGGAAAGAACCCTTCTGATGTTGAAAGAATCAAGTTCTCCTTTTCTGCTCGATCGTAGAACTTACTAGCCAGGGAACTATCCGGAAGCCAGAGACCGACAAAAAAACCTCCCTGAGCCTGGACCCAGCCAGCTTCAGGGAAGTACTCTTGCAGGCTAACTAGAGTAGCTTCGAGCCTGGGTTTGTACAGAGCAATTAATTCCTTGATGTTTTCCTCAAGCCATCCTTCTTCTATTAGGTGGTTTATCATTCCCTGACTGAGCAAGCTGGGAGTAATATAAGTATCCTCCGCGTAGACGGCCAGATCGTCGATGGTCTCCGAGTTGCCAACGACCCAGCCAACCCTCATTCCCGGACCGATCAACTTACTGAAAGACGACATCTGAACTACTCCTTCCGGATTGAAACTCCTCAGGGTAGGTTTTTCGGCTCCACGGTATCTCAATTTTCTGTAAGGGGAATCTTCCACCACCAGAGTCCCTTGCTCCGCCGTAAGCTCAGCTACTTCCTCTCTTTTTCTGGCGGAAGCACAAACACCCGTCGGGTTCTGAAAGTCGGGAATGGTGTAGAGAAGCTCAGGATGATGAGTCTCAAGCAGGGTTTCCAGTTTATCCAGATTCGGGCCGTCGTTCTCGAGTTTTACTCCCTGAACTTCTGCCCCTGCCCGATTGAATATAGTGATGGCTCTATCGTAAGAGGGTCTTTCCACTAACACTGTATCCCCCGGTTCTATGTATAGATTGGCGATCATATCAAGTATCTGAAGAGAGCCATTACCAATCAAAATATCCCCACGCACAGACCCCTCATGCCAATCAGCCAGCTTATCTCTTAAAGGGGAGAAGCCCCGGGCGTCCCCGTACTGTAAGAGCGAATTACCGTACTTATCCATTACTTTTTTGGCTACTGCACCAATCTTCTTTACTGAAAAGGATTCGGTTGCAGGTACTCCACGGTCGAAAGAAATTTTCTGATCGGTATCTTTCATTCGGCCCCCTTTTAAAAAATACTTCATCTACACTGGTCACTACCTCCACACAAAGCTTGTGGGTATAAGCCGGTTATTCGTCCAGACAGAATAGGCAATACACCAATTAATTTGGGAGGTTAATAACAGATAATCCAAGGGATTGGTATCTTCACTACTCAAACCAACTTTAAACATGGATAAGTTTCTAATGGTATGCAGGATTACGAGGCTTTTATCGTTAAAGAACATAACTCATAAACTCACAGATTTTTGTCGCAAGCCCCGCACCCTGTAACGTGATCATTGATTTCAACACGTCACCAAAGATTACTTACTGACCAACTCTTTCGCAAAAGAACCAAACTATTACCATTAAATAAACTTGGCGAAAGAATTACCCCCCAACCCCCGGTTAAAGAAAAGTCCTAAACACTATCAGTTGGATATGGGTAGTTTAAACACTTCGATGCACAGCTTGCCCCTCCTTCACTGATACCAAAACTAACAGGACCAGTTCTATCTTGCAAGAGATATTCAAAATTCTAGCCTGATCGGACTCGAATTACCGAGTCCCGGAGTACACGGATTTGATTAAATAGATAATTGTCTGGGGCTCAATAAAAACGATTGTAAATACGACGGACTACCTCTGACTCCATTCCCGGCTCTACAATAAACTTAACCAGGCTGGAACCAACCTTTTTTTCTACGTAGTGCTCCCGACCAACCACATCTAACACCTTACTCAACAGGGTGTTAGACCGTTCAGGAAGCGTAGAGACGGCCGTTACTAAGGAAGCGGGTCGGGAATTAAAATCCTGGACTCTACGTTTACTTTCACCTTCCAAAAGATAAAATTTACCTTCATTCCCCTTTGCCACAACCCGCTCAGTACTCTTCCCGCTTCCAGCGTTCTTCTTCGAGTCGAAGTTTGACACTCTCACCAGGCTACAGTCATCCTTCACAGCAACGGCAAGAGGTGTTTTTGCAGAAGAAGGCCTGCCGTTTACCAAGGTTTCTCCACTTCCCCATGAACATTTGATGGAAAAAGGAATTTCGTATTGGTTGGCAGCTGAAATGGCCCGTGGATGAATAACACTAGTACCGTTATTCGAGAGTTTACGTAAAACTCCCCTGGGTATGGCGTCAAAAAACGGAGGGTCTTTTACTCTATGGGGGTCGACCACGGCCACTCCGGGTACATCGGTATATACCTCTACCTTGTCCGCGTTCAAAGCCCCACCTATCTCTAAAGCCGTAGTATCGCTACCTCCTCGCCCCAGCGTGGTAATTTCACCTTTTTTAGTTATACCCTGGAAACCGGCAAGTACGACGGATTTATCCTGAGCCATATATTCAAGCATTCTTTCGGTATTGATATCAACAATCCTGGCCTCACCAAATTCTCTGTCGGTAATTATGCCCGCCTGAGACCCTGTCAGAGGCACCGAATCGTAGCCCGCCGCATCCAGGTAGTGTGAAAACAGGGACGCCGATATTACCTCGCCACAGGACATCATGAGATCCTGTTTAAGTGGATCTATTTCCGGAGATATTTCTTTCATAAGATCTATCAAAGTATCCGTAGCATAGGGATCACCACCTCTCCCCAGAGCGGATACGACCGAAATAACCTCGTTACCATTCTCAATGCCCTCAATTACTTCTTCAACGGCTAATTTTATCCTTTTCTCGGTCTGAAGGGACGTTCCGCCAAATTTTTTTACGATTTTAGCCATTTCATCTCACCATCTCCGGACCCCGCGATGGGGTTAGACAAGCCCTCTTTCGACCATAGATTCCGCGATTTGTACTGTATTAAGTGCGGCCCCTTTCCTTAGATTGTCCGCAACGACCCAGAAATTAAGCCCGTTTTCGATCGTGGGATCTTTCCTGATCCTGCCAACGAACACTTCGTCTTTTCCCTCCGCTCTGGTGCAAAGAGGGTATACGTTGTTCTCCAGATCGTCCTCAACTGCGACTCCAGGACTGTCGGCCAGAATTTCTCTCACCTCTCTAACGTCCGGAGATAATTCCGTTTGAACATTAACCGATTCCGCATGAGACCTATAAACCGGTATCCTGACGGCAGTGGGACTTACCTCTAGTTCCTCTCCAACTATCTTTTTCGTCTCATTCACCATTTTCATCTCTTCTTCGGTATACCCGTTGTCCCTAAAAACATCTATATGGGGCAAAGCATTAAAGGCAATCTGGTGGGGATATACCTCGGCTTTGGGCTCTTCCCCGTTTACGATATCTTCCGTTTGGCTTTTTAACTCTCCTATTGCGTCGGAACCCGAACCTGAAACCGCCTGGTAGGTCGAGACTACGACCCTGTTAATACCGTAGTTGTCGTGAATTGGTTTAAGAGCCACTACCATCTGGATAGTCGAGCAGTTAGGGTTTGCCACTATTCCTTCGTGCCAGTCCAGATCTTCCGGATTTACCTCGGGTACCACTAAAGGAACCTCGGGGTCCAGTCGCCACTGGCTCGAATTGTCAACTACAACACAGCCAGCATTCGCTGCCATGGGTGCCAGCTTTTTTGAGACATCGGACCCAGCGGACATTGTAGCCAGGTCACATTCGGAAAGAGCCTCCGGTGTTGCGACCTCGCAGGGTATTTTTTCCCCTGCAAATTCAGCAGTTTTACCCTCCAGCTCCGGCCGTTCGAACATTTTTACCTCACCGATATTGATACTGCTGACGGCCAGAATATCCCGCATCTGGCCCCCAACCGCGCCAAGCGCGCCAATAACTCCGACCGTATATTCACTCATCATTCTCCTCCATGATAAAAGATTAAAGCTAGTTAGTCTTCAAAAATGTGCTTCCCCCAACTACACCAGACGTTTTATATCGGAAAATACTCCTCCTGCGGTTACTTCTGGACCTGCCCCCGGCCCCTGAACGATCAACGGTGGTTCGGTGTAATTACCGGTGCGAAAGAGAACTACATTTGCTGTGCTATTTCCCTGTGCGAGAGGAGATTCTTCACTTACCTCCTCCAATCCCACGGTAACTTTATTTCCAGCAATCCTGGCAACGTATCGTAGCCGGTTTCCGGCATCCCCAGCGGACCCAACTCTTTGCCGAAAGTCGGGGCTGGCTGCCTCGAGTTCCTCCTCAAGCCTCTGCGAAGAAATATCTTCCTCCAGTTCAACCATCGGCTCAAGAGCTATATCGTCTAGCGAGAGGTCAAGACCAAGGCTCCGGCCAAGAATCACCGTTTTTCTAGCTACGTCATTGCCCAGAAGGTCCTCCGCCGGATTCGGCTCAGTAAAGTCCTTTTCTTTTGCTTCTAACACTGCCTCTTTTAAATCCATACCTTTCTCCATCCGGGAGAGGATAAAACTTAGGGACCCGCTCAATATAGCCGCTAATTCCTCAAACTCTTCTCCATGACGCTTTAAGTGGTCCAGTGTAGATATCACTGGCAACCCCGCACCAACTGTTGCTTCATAGCGAAGGCTCGAGTTCCTTAAGCGTCTGAATTCTTCCGGCTCGACTCCCGTGAGTGGGACTTTGTTAGCAAGAACCACCGACCACCCCTTTTTCAGAGCCATTCTATAGTGGTCCGTAAACTTATCAGCGTCCGTAACGTCGACAAGAATTCCTCTCTCTTTCTCCTCAAATAAGTCTTCGAGGAAGTCGATATCTTCAATTTTTTCGCTGTAAATTCCAGCCAGTTTCTCTCCACTCTCTTTTACTTTTAGGATCTCCTCTAATTTCTCTTCTGAAAACCCGTCTTTATTCACAGCTAATCCGCTTTTATCGACAAATCCCACGTAGCAATAACTGTGCCCGGGGCTTTCCCGGTTATTCCTGCCAATTACCTTTTCTATTAATTCCCTTCCAACAGTTCCTATTCCAAGCTGGATCAGAGGTACCACTGGTTTTGCGTTATTATCTCCGCTGGACTCTTGTGCTCCTGCTAACCCGTACCGAGGTTTCCTTTTTATTCCCCACTCCTGGTTGTTGTTATTGCTACACTTGAAGCACCCGGTATCTTTCAGGGCCATTTACCCCACCTCCTCTTCTAAAAATATCTCGATCAAATCTTCACCAGTATTCAAGTCTTTGCCTGTCCTGGAAGCCTCCTCCTCGGCAAATTTCCTCCAGGGAGAAACTTTCGATCCGGTAAACTCCGTTATAGCAAACGGGACAGGTCCCCTCTCGTGCGTCTTCGACTCTATTCCAGTAATATGATCAGTAACGATTAAAAGTTTTGAGTCGTTCCTGCCGGACAGGTAGTTGACCAGAGGTCCTACAATCCTCTTGTCAAACCGTTCAATTGCTTTTATCTTCAATTCAAGATCACCGGCGTGTGCGGCCTCGTCCGGTGCTTCCACGTGAAGGAAGAGAAGCGAGCCTTCCTGGATGTTTTCTTTTCCCGCCCGCACCTTGCCTTCGTAATTCGTATCGATGGAGCCGGTGGCTCCCTCAACTTTTATAGGCTTTAGACCGGTAAAAACTCCCAGGCCCTTAATAAGATCGACGGCGCTTACGACCGCCCCGTCCAGCCCATACCGTTCCTGAAACGTAGGTAGATCAGGCTTTACGCCCGCTCCCCAGAGCCAGATCCCGTTGAAGGACTCGCTATTTTTATCAAGTATCTCTCCTGCTTTCGTTTGAATTCCATTCAGTTTTTCAGCACCGGAACCCCGGGGTAGATATCTTCCTACTGTTTTACCCGTAATATCGTGAGGCGGCTTGAGATAAAGGTCATCGAGATCAATTTCGTTCCTTCCGTTATGCCAGACCAGAAGGTTCCGGTAACTTACCCCGCTGTAGAACTTGAATCCGTTCATTCCTAACTTTTCGTCGAGCAGCTTTATGTATTGGTCTACTTTATCCGTGGCGGGTTGGCCTCCGCTGTAATCTTCCATAATTTTCCCGCCCCCGGTTTTTCTCAACCTGACAAGATTGCAACGAAAAACCAGGTCATCACTATTCACGGGAACTCCTTGACCTCCAGCTTCCAGTGGTGCCCGACCGGAAAAGTATTCGCCGGGGTCCAAACCCATCAGGCTCATGTTTCCCACCGAACTTCCCGGCGGCAGATCAGACGGTATTGTGTCAACTACCCCCAGTTCCCCGGCAGAGGCGACCTCATCCATGTTCGGTGTACTTGCAGCTTCCAGCGGGGTCTCTCCTGAAAGTTCCTTAAGAGGATGATCCGCCATTCCGTCTCCCTGGATTATCACGTACTTCACAGGTCCGCAACCTCCAGTACTTCACTAACGTCAACTCCGACCGTTTTTGGCTCCGGGCTCGATTCGATCGCTATATCGGGGTCCTTAAGCCCGTGTCCGGTCAGTGTACAGGTTATCACGCTGCCCTGGTCGAAATAGCCGGTGCCATCCAGTTTTAGCAGTCCCGCAACAGATACAGCGGAAGCGGGTTCACAGAAGACCCCCTCGCAGTCTGCCAGGAACCTGTACGCATCAACCAATTCCTCGTCGGTCGTTTTACCGATCATTCCTCCCGATTCGTCCCTGGCGTTTTCAGCTTTATTCCAGCTTGCCGGGTTACCTATTCTGATGGCCGTCGCCACCGTTTCGGGGTCTTCAAATCTCTCTCCTTCCACTATCGGCGAGGCACCCGCCGCCTGAAAACCAGTCA
The DNA here is from genome assembly GCA_018334915.1 of Candidatus Bipolaricaulota bacterium. Lineage (GTDB taxonomy): Bacteria > Bipolaricaulota > Bipolaricaulia > M55B111 > M55B111 > JAGXLP01. Next base: position 11,704 of record JAGXLB010000003.1, on the reverse strand, counting down.
TCTTTGGCAATCGCTCAGTTTCCCCTGTCTCGTGATACTCTTTATAACCCTTCCAGTAGGCAGTGATATTTCCTGCATTACCAACGGGAAGAAGATGATAATCCGGAGCCCTGCCGAGAAAATCGGATATTTCGAACGACGCAGTCTTCTGGCCTTCTATCCTGTTTGGATTCAGAGAATTAACAAGGGTAACCGGATAGCTGTCAGAAATTTCGAGAACCAGCTCGAGGGCCTCGTCGAAATTCCCCCTTATCTGGACAACCTTGGCACCATGCATCATCGCCTGGGAAAGTTTTCCGAAAGCGATTTTTCCTTCCGGAATTACGACTATTGCTTCCAGTCCGGACCGGGCTGCATACGCCGCAGCCGAAGCAGAAGTGTTGCCCGTGGAAGCACATATCACTGCCTTTTCACTCCGTTCAACTGCCTTTGACACTGCCACCGTCATGCCCCTGTCCTTAAAAGAACAGGTAGGATTTGCTCCCTCGTATTTCAGATAAATTTCCAGTTCGTCTTCTAAACCCTCTTCAATATTATTTGCTCTTATTAAGGGGGTATTACCTTCATTTAGACTTACGATGTGATCCCGCTCGTCTATCGGTAAATGATCAAAGTACTGATCAAGCACACCATTCCATTCCATGAAAAACCTCCTGAACATCAAGACAGAAAATCCTGAGAAAATTCGAGCTAAAAGGAAGTAAGTAAACTCGAAAAAAGCAAATTAATAATATAGAGGTGGTAGGATACTAATGGAGGGAAGGAGTCCCCTCCGTCATGTGAGTAGCCATGGTCTGATTGTCAACAGAAGAGAAACAGGTTCCGTTAAATCTGCTAGAATCAAAATTTTTTAAACTTATGGTTTTATTCATGGACGTTTCCCTTCTTTCCTGCCAGTTAGATTTACATTATAGTATTAAAATAGTTTGACGCTGTCAAGTCAATTACCTCATCAAAGGTGCGAGGTTGTAACAACAACCAGCCAATTCCTTCCCGTATCAAGTTGCGGGGCTCAAAACCGCCGATCCACCCCCAGGGCATTCTCAGCTATTTATTTGAAAATATGGGGGTTATAACCCCGATAATCAGATATATTCCGTACTGGGGCACCTCCAACCCGTAGTGGTGTTTCAGATCCGACGAAAACTGTAGTCCGATAAGGCCCGTGGTCGTCGATAGTCCTCCAACTGTGGCAAATACACCTATTACGTCAATCACCTTTCTCCAGAATTCTCCGACGTGATCACCTATTACGTAGTAAATAAATCGATTGAATCGCGCTATCCCAACCCATAGGGCGGGGCATTACGCCCGATTCCTGGCTTCGCCACCGCGATTTCTATTTAATTACGAACTTTCGCATTCATCCCCGATCACAGGACGGGGTATTCTGCGTGAATTTGATAAATGCGGTCAACAGCCAGAGCCAGGCCAAGGAGGTAGTCATCCAGTTGAATACATTCTGGATAACGTTTTCCCTGTGGACCGGAAAGTCTATGGATCAAAGGAGAAACCCTCCGATCAAAATGGCTGAAAACCAAAATATGGATGGACCATATGATCTTTCTGTTTCTGTCGTGTTAGACATGAACTCCTCCTGTTAGGATTTATTGGTGATAGTTTGGTTAGTGCCAATTGTTAAGTTGATCGGTAGTGTCAATACCGAAGCTGAGAGTCAGTTTCGATATTGCACTATCCTGATAACTCCATATGCCATAATTAATCTTATTATAGCAAGCTTTCTTGATGATTGACTGGCCGAATATACAGGACCGGATCAGGTAACTCGGTCCATGTAATCCTGAAGTTTCTCGTCGATCTCGGGATCCAACGGCGGAGCCTCGAAATCGGCCAGTATCGATTCGTAGAGCTCGTGGGCTCGCTCTTTTGTGGATTTTGAGGCTTCCTCTGAATCGAAGCCCTTTCTATTGCTCAAGGCCGGGTCCCGAAAATCTTTCATGTATTTTATGGTGGACGGCTCTTTTAGGTAATGGCCCGAATGGCCCACATTCTGGATTGCATCTTTCGCAACGGTTTCTTCTGTTACGTCCAGACCTTTCTGGTAATTATTTACCATATCCAGGATTTCGTCGTCCATGACGAATTTCTCGTAGGACATAGCCATATAGTTCTTGAGCAGTCCGGCCGAATGGAGTACGAAGTCCGTGCCGTGCCCCATTGAAGCGTTAAATATCATCATCGACTCGTACCCCGCCTGACCATCCGCTATCAGGGAATCAGTAGTGGAACCACCACCTCGACCCGGTACGTCGTAGTGCCGGGCAAGCTGGGCAGTAGCTCCGATAAATTTGGCGTACTCAGGGCTCCCAACGGCAAGATCGCCGGTATTCATGTTCACTATAGTTGAAGCGGAGCCGTAAACGACGGGAGTTCCAGGATTCACCATCTGAGAAAGGACGATTCCGGTCAGAACTTCTACGTTCTGAAGTGTTATCGTGCCGGGAACGGTGACCGGACCAGTCGAGCCAGCCATAATAAGAGAAGCAATGACCGTAGGTTGATTAAACCTTGCGTGTTCTATGAGAGATTCTAGCATCCGGTTATCGTAGCCCAGCGGGCTCGTGGTACTTATTAACGTAATTACTACAGGACGATCACGTATTATCTCTTCTTCCCCCATGAGAATGCTGGCCATCTGCATGGCTTCTCTTGCCTTCTTCTTACCCAGCGCACTTCCCATCAAAGGCTTGTCGGAGTACTTTGCCCCGGCATACATCATTTTCACGTGTCTCTCTTCTTCAGCTAAATCCGTCGGTTCTACCAATACGCCACCAAGGACGTCCAGATTATCGCTATCATGAGATAACTTCGTGAAGTTCCCGTAGTCCTCGTAGGTCGCGTCACGCTTGTTACCGTCCATTCCCGTTACCCATGGAGCGCCATAACCCGGTGCCAGAACTCCATTATTTCCCCCGATTTCTACGTTATTGTCGGGATTCCTCGCGTGAAGGGTAAAGGACGAAGGCACCTTTTCCAGATATTCCCCGACCAGTTCACCCGGTAAAAATACTTTCTCTCCTTCTACCCGGGCTCCGTGATCCTCAAATACCTCTCTGGCTTGCTCGTTATGGATCTCAACACCTGTCTCCTCAAATATTTCCAGTGAAGTTTCATGTATCAGATCGATGTCCTCTTCCGAAAGTAGATCCCTGGTTAAAAAATTCTGTTCTATCATAGTTCCTCCCTGTTCTTTCGCTTTTAAAGTGCCAGAACTAACCGACTCAAGTTGGTGATTACCCCGTATCAGTCACTGTCCCAGCTATTCTACAACTAATAATTACCTCTACGCAAATCAACCGAAATCATCAGTTGCTTCGCAGCTATTTTTTTGTCACGTTTATGAATATAATCGCATTATACAAAAATCGAGAAAAGGTTCAATCATTAATCCGTATTCTCTCCCCCTTACTCAATATTTTCACAACGTTTGCTAACAGTTCTCCTGGTAACCTCACTAGTTGACGAACTGAAACTTATTTTTTACACTTTGCTAATATTTTGCTCGTTAAAGGGTGAAACAATGAAAGGAAGATATTTTACTTCTGAATCGGTAACGGAGGGGCACCCCGATAAAGTCGCCGACAGAATATCAGATGCGGTTCTGGATAGTGTCCTTAAAAACGATCCTCATGGAAGAGTTGCCTGCGAAACCTTCGTTAGTACGGGTTTGGTCCTGATTGGGGGAGAAATCACTACGGAAACCTACGTGGACATTCCAACAGTAGCCAGAAACACTGTACTGGACGTTGGTTACAACGATAACAAATACGGATTCGACGGAGAGGACTGCGCCGTACTTACCAGCATAGACGAACAGTCTCCCGATATTTCACAGGGAGTAAGTGAAGCCCAGGAGGTCCGAGAAGGAAAAGACAAAAAAAATCATTACGACGAACTCGGAGCAGGCGATCAGGGCATAGTTTACGGATATGCCTGTAAAGAGACCAAATCTTATATGCCCTTACCCATTACTCTCGCCCATCGGTTGACCAAGAAACTCACGGAAGCTCGCAGGACCGAACTGATTCCACACCTTAGACCCGATGGCAAATCTCAGGTGACTATCGAGTACGAAGAGGGAAAGCCAATAAGAGCCGATACGGTCATCCTTGCTGCCCAGCACGATCCCGAGCTGGACGAAGAAGACCTTGCGAGGAAGCTTCTTGGCAAAGTTATCAAACCGGTTATAGGCAGGTGGCTTGACGAAGACACTAATATATTTGTCAACTCTTCGGGTAAATTCGTAAAAGGGGGGCCGCCGGCAGATGCCGGAATGACAGGGAGAAAAATCATAGTGGATACCTACGGTGGATATGGAAGCCACGGAGGTGGAGCTTATTCGGGTAAGGATCCGACCAAAGTAGACCGCTCCGGTTCCTATATGGCCCGCTACGTCGCAAAAAACATAGTAGCTTCGGGAATAAGCGAAGAGTGTGAAGTCCAGATTGCTTACACCATAGGGAAAGCGAATCCTCTGGCTGTAACCATAGATACTTTTGGCACCAGCGACCTGGGGGACGACAGGATAGTTGAAGCGGCCAAAGAGGTATTCGACATGAGACCTGCGGCGATAATAGATAAATTTCAGCTGAGGCGGCCGATATACACCCCTCTATCCGCTTACGGACATTTTGGTCGAGAAGAACTGGGTCTTGCCTGGGAAAAGACGGACAGAAAGGAAGATCTCAGGGAAAAGTTGCTGTAATGACACAACTCCCCTGCCCTTTACAATAGCAGACTGATTTAACCTTAAAATCTTACCAGTAGACAAAATCCCGGCAGCCAGGTAAGGGGCATGAGGCACATGAGAACAAAATAATTGTGTACAACGTTGGTGAAAGAACTGAGCAGGAAATCCATTGCCCAAGTACACAATTTACCTCTGAGGCAATTTTCAGATCAGGGCTTTGTCTCGAATCTTCTCTTCAGCGAAATCGATGAATTCGTCCAGCGGTCTCGGACCAAGATCTTCTTCCGTCCGTAGCCTGAGTGAAACCTCCCCGGATTCCTCTTCTCTATCACCAACCACCAGCATGTAAGGAATCTTTTCCAGTTGAGCCTCGTGAATCTGGCGAGACAGGTTCTCGTCCACGTCGGTCTTTGCCTCTACCCTGATCCCGGACTCGGATATCTTTCCGGCGACTTCTTCCGCGTATTCGTTGTTATCCTCAGTTACAGGCAATACCACAGCCTGAAGTGGAGAAAGCCAAACAGGAAAAGCTCCCTTGTAGTGCTCGACCAGAATTCCGAAAAACCTCTCCAGGGTTCCGAGTAAGGCCCGGTGAATCATGTATGGCCGGTGCTCCTCTCCGTCGGATCCCATATAAGTCATGTCAAACCTCTCGGGCAGGTTGAAGTCAAACTGGACCGTGGTGGTCTGCCATAATCGACCGAGAGCGTCCTCTAAATGAACGTCAATCTTTGGCCCATAGAACGCCCCTTCGCCTTTCTCAACATTGTAATCAAGTCCGAGATCTACTATCGCTTCCTTCAGCGCTTCTGTTGCTTTCTCCCATTTATCTTCGTCACCCACGGACTTTTCCGGTTTGGTCGAAAGTGCTACCTCGTAGTCTTCGAACCCAAAAGCGGAGAGTATATCGAAAGTAAGATTAAGAACTCCCGTGACTTCTTCTTTTACCTGATCGGGGGTCGCTATAATATGAGCATCGTCCTGAGTAAATCCCCTGGCCCTGAGTAATCCATGGAGAACTCCGGATCTCTCGTGGCGATATACTGTACCGAGTTCGGCCCATCGAAGAGGCAAGTCCCTGTAACTTCTGGTGCGGCTCTGATATATCTGCACGTGAAACGGACAATTCATCGGTTTGAGAAAGTACTCCTGATTATCTTCCCGCATAGGCGGAAACATGTCCTCTCGAAAGTAATCAAGATGTCCACTCTTTTTCCAGAGATCGCTCTTCCCTATGTGAGGAGTGGAGACGAATTCGTAGTTGGCTTCCCTGTGTTTGGCCCGCCAGAAATCCTTGATAACGTTGAGCATTTCGGTTCCCTTCGGATGCCAGTAGACAAGACCGGGCCCGACTTCGGGATGGAAAGTAAACAGATCCAGTTCAGGTCCCAGTTTCCTGTGGTCCCGTTCCTTTGCTTCTTCCTGCCTTTCGATATATTCATTTAATTCCTTTTCCTCGGTAAAGGCAGTACCGTAAACCCGCTGCAGCATAATGTTATCCTCGTCGCCTCTCCAGTAAGCACCGGCAACGTCGAGAAGTTCAAAGTGTTCAAGTTGACCGGTATTCCTGAGGTGAGGTCCCTCACATAGATCCGTGAACCCGTCCTGCCGGTAAAAAGTTACCTCTTCCTCGCCCTCGGAAACGAATTCGTCCAGAAGTTCCAGCTTGTACTCCTCGTCCTGTTCCTGGAGGTGTTCTTTTGCCTCGGCAGCAGTCAGAACAAACCTCTCTATCTCGTACTCTTCCTCTACAATCTTCCTCATTTCCTTTTTGATCTCGTCGAAATCATCCTCCGACAGGGTTTCCGGAAGATCGAAGTCGTAATAAAACCCGTCCTCTATTGACGGGCCTATCGCCAGTTTTACGTCGTCATACAGCCGCTTGACGGCCTGAGCCAGGACGTGAGACGCGGTATGTCTTATAATTTCTACCGCCCTGGGTGAATCTATAGTGATTATCTCGAACTCACCCTCGTCAACCACTTCGTCTCTCAGATCGAGCAATTCACCGTCCAGCGTAGCCCCCACCGTAGCGTCACCCAATCCAGGTCCTATATCGTAGGCAATATCGATTACTCTTTTTCCTTCTTCGATTTCCAACTCGTCTCCGTCCGGCAGGGTAAGCTTCATTTTATTCACCCCTGATAAAAGAATTTTTGCTCTGTTTAAAATTACAGAATGTATCGGGAAAGATCCCTATCTTCGATTATTCTTTCCAGCTTGTCCTTAACATAATCACGATCTATTTCTTCAACACCCGGTTCCATGGACGGGGCATCGAACGAAATTTCCTCCATCAATTTTTCCATTACTGTTTCCAGTCGTCTGGCCCCTATGTTTTCCGTGGTTTCATTAAGCTTAGCGGAAGCCCGGGCTACTTCGTCTATAGCTCCCTCGGTAAACTCCAGATTTACCTCTTCCACGTCCAGTAATGCCCTGTACTGTTTTACAAGGGCGTCTTTGGGCTCGGTCAAAATTCTTTTGAACTCGGGCGCGTCCAGGCTATCGAGCTCGACCCTGATCGGCAGCCGACCCTGCAGTTCGGGGATCAGATCCGAAGGACTGGAGACGTTAAACGCCCCGGCGGTTATAAATAGGATGTTTTCGGTATTAATGGTTCCCTGTTTGCTCCTAACCGTCGAGCCTTCAAGGAGTGGCAATATGTCCCGCTGAACTCCCTGTCTGGAAACTCCTGGACCGCTCCCACCTGACTCACCGGGTCTATCTCCGGCTATTTTGTCTATCTCGTCAAGAAATATTATTCCGGATTCTTCGGCAAGCTCGATCCCTCTACGCTTGATCTCCTGTTCGTTAAGGAGCTTATCTACTTCTTCGTCGAAAAGAATATCTCTTGCCTTTTCTATCTTCACTCTTTTGGTTTCTTTTTTTGACGGGAATATGTTACCTAGCATGTTTCCCATGTCGATCCCCATCTGATCCATACCCTGATCGGAGAAGACTTCCACCTGCGGAACGCTCGATTGTTTTACCGAGACTTCTATGTAGCGGTCGTCCAGATCTCCCTGTCGAAGTTTACGCTTCAGCTTATCCCTGGTCCGCTCCAGGCTTTCAGCCCGTTCTTCCTTTGCCTCCTCCGCGGGCAACAATTTGTCCAGTATTCTATCCTCGACCATGGACCGGGCTTCCTCTTCGACCTTTTCCACCTCGTGCTGCCGGACCATTTCTATACCTCGACTCATCAGGTCCCTTATCATGGACTCCACATCCCGACCCATATACCCTACTTCCGTGAACTTAGTGGCTTCTACCTTCAGAAAAGGGGCCTGAGCAATACTTGCCAGGCGGCGCGATATTTCCGACTTCCCCACCCCCGTGGGACCTATCATCAGGATATTCTTCGGCTTTATATCTTCCTTTATCTCGCCTTCGACTCTCTGTCTTCTGACCCTGTTTCTCAACGCAATAGCTACGGACCGCTTGGCTTCGTCCTGGCCTATTATGTACTCGTCCAGTTTATTAACTATCTGCCGCGGAGTTAATTCTTTCTTGTCGGAATCGAGTATTGTCGGTAAATTGATCATTATTCCTCCTTAACTCTTACCATTCGATCGATTCAACCGATAACTGATCGTTTGTATATACGTCAATAGAGGAAGTGAGAAGCAGCGACTTTCTGGCCACCTCGACAGGCGACAGCTGAGAGTTTTCCAGTAGAGCTCGAGCGGCTGCAAGGGCATAGGAACCACCGGAACCAATACCGATCACGTTGTGATCCGGACGAAGCACGTCTCCTGCTCCGGATATCAAAAGCAGGGATTCCGAATTGACAACGACCATTAGAGCTTCCAGTTTTCTCAGTATCTTGTCCGTCCTCCACTCTTTCGTAAGTTCCACAGCGGCCCTTTCCAGTTTACCGCTGTACTGTTCCAGTTTGCCCTCGAATTTATCAAATAAAGTCATTGCATCAGCAGTTGAACCGGCGAACCCGGCCAATACATCTCCATCGTAAAGTACCCGGACTTTGTTCGTATTATTCTTTACCACGGTATCCTCCATGGTCGCCTGTCCGTCAGAAGCAACTACTGCTGTGCGGTTCTCTGGTGTTCTAACTGCAATTATAGTAGTACTTTCTATCATGTTCCTGTCTGGTTTGCGATTTTTCTCGTTAGCTAACATAAATATACCCCACTAAAAGGTTCAAAAATAAAAATGTAAAACTGTAACCCCTCAATACGTGATGTGGATCCAGGCAAACAAAACCGTATTGTGAATTATCCAGCCGAGGTTGTAGAAGTTTACCGACTCGGTCAACCAGTATCAACTTCCCTTCTATCAAACCCGCAATGAGAACACTTATAATCCGGAAAAACTCCACCGCAGGCCGGGCATTTGTGCCACCCCTGTTTAAGCCTGACCTTTCTTTTTTTCTGCTGAGTAATGAGAAGGGATTTCAGACTCTTCTTCAGAGGATAATCAAGATCGGTATCCGCCAGAGCTTTTTTTATCTTCTCCCTCTCCTCGTCCGTAAGGCTAATTTCTTCTATATCGTAACTATCATCGGATCCTCCGGTATTCTCCGAAAACTGACCCAGCTGGAACTTTAAATTATCGATTTTCGAATGAGTCAACTTTTCATTCAGTTTATCCAGGAACTCTTCTTCCAGAAAAGATAACTCCTGCTTTGCCGCTGCTGATGGGACTTCTAACACAAGGCTTTTACCCTGGACCTTCTTCGGACGGGCGACCTTACCGAGTTCTCCCGCGATCTCTGTCCAGACGAAAACTGGTTCCTGTTCTTCGTACTCGGAAAGGAGGTTATTCTTTCTGAAGATGGCCGCGAGAGATCCTCTGTTGAGAGTCATTGTTTCTCTAACCTCCCCTTTTCAATCTTCAAAACGGTGAACTCGCCGGATAATTTCCTGAACGAAGGAGATCTGGTTGCAGTGGTCATGAAAACCTGTGGTTCTTCCGGCAGGTTTTCGAGAAAGGCCTCTCCTCTGCTCCTGTCGAGTTCGCTGAGGATGTCGTCCAGCACGAGAATCGGTAGCTCATTGAATTTTTCCTCGTATAGCTCAAGGTAGGCCAGGTACGTTGCAATTACAGCAGTCCGTAACTCGCCCTGAGACCCGAAGGTCCTGAGGTTTTTCCCGTCCAGAAGAAATTCGAACTTATCCCTGTGGGGACCGACTACTGAGGTCTCGCGGTTTAATTCTTTTGCCCGATTACGCTCGAGTTTATCCGAGAGCATCTCTACTATTTCTTTTTTCGAACAGTTAATCAGACCGTCATCGGGATAACTTAAATTAAGCTCCTGTTCGGTCCGAACGAACTGCCCGTAAATATCGGGAAGACACTGATTCAATTCCCCCAGGTAATTAATCCTTTCTACGGTTATCTGTGCCCCAAGTTCGATCAACCTCTCGCTCAAAACTTCCAAAAAGTCCTCGTTTATCTCGTCCTGTTTCAGGAGAGTGTTCTTTTTCTTCAGCTCTGCGTTATAATCTGAAAGAAGGTGGCCGTAGTCTTCGTTCAGCTGGCTCAAATGGCGATTTAACAGGGACCGTCTCCGTCGCGGTGGACCTTTTGAAATGTAAAGATCCTCGGGAACGAAAGTATGGGTCGGGACTAGAGACTTAACCTCCGACTGCTTGCCGGATTTGGAGTTGATCTTTACTTCTTTCCCTTTTCCCTCCTTCAGGTATACAACCACCTCGTCGTCACTAATCAGCCCCATCCGGACCAGGGCGTAATCCGAATCCCAGTTAATCAACTCACTTTGTCGCGACCCCTTTATGTTATCCCCCGTAGAGACGTAATGAATCGCCTCACAAAAATTGGTTTTTCCGGAGCCGTTCGGGCCGAAAATTATATTTAGCCCTGGATTGGGTACGATCTCGACATTCCCAAGATTCCGGTAATTCGTTATCTTCAGCCTGTCAATTTTCATTAACGTCAATCACTCTGACCGGTCTCCCTTATCATTGATCAAATAATTATCAAAGAACGATGTTACCCTTCTTAGATACTCTTCGGGGTATATTTCGTGAGCACCCACGTGCCACGCTCCCTCTACGAGCCACAACCGCTTGGGGCCTCCGGCATTTTCGTATATTAATTGGGAATTTATAGGTCCAAGTGCCCGATCTTCCAGACCGTGAACCAGGAAGAGCGGTGTTTCGAGGTTTTTTACCCTTTCAACCAGATTGGTCTTTCCGTAAACGTCAAAGTTCAAACTAAACCTTGCTATACCCATGTAGAACGGAAAGAATATCTGCATAACCTTATCCTCTCTTTCTTTACCATAATTAGAGGCAGCGATCTTCAGGTTCGCGTACGGGCTATCCGCTACTATTGCGTCTATTCCGGGAGTCTCCAGGCCGGCTATTATTCCCGCTGAGGCTCCCGCCGAGGCGCCCCACACACCAACACTCGTCACATCTTTCTCTTCTTTTAGGAACTCTACTGCGTTAGCGATATCCTGACTTTCAAAGTAGCCAAATCCGTATCTATCTCCGTCACTCTCTCCTGTGCTCCGGGGGTCAAACAATAACACGTCGAAATTGTTCTCGTAGAGGCGTATTACAGGAGCCGCTCTAAGGATATCCCACCTGTTTGCTCCCTTACCCGGTGCCAGAATCACCGCCCTAGTGGAACCCTCGTTGTCAACATACCATCCTTTTACCGTGAGATCGTCGCTCGTCTTAAACTCCACGTCTTCGAACGGCAGGTCCCAGTCCCCCGGATTAACGGTTCCAACCTCCCCTCTCGGTGTATCGTAAACCTGACCGTTAATTGTTTCGCCAATATTGTAAAGTGCCCGACCCGTGCCAAGTAATGACAGCAGGATGATAACCGGGATCATACTGAAATATAACCGGGTACTTCTTCGGTGTTTCATAGCCCTAAATTTTAGCCGCACCCAAGACCTGTAACAACTGCACGAGCAAACAGCTAAGCGTGGCACTAGATTTTAAAACCCTATATTTTTCAAGCGCGGGGCTTCACCAAAACTTGCCGAGGAAGCCCCAGGGC
>JAGXLB010000200.1 GCA_018334915.1 Candidatus Bipolaricaulota bacterium | reverse complement strand
CCCCGGGAGAAACGGAAAGGCTATTCAGCGTCCTGGAAGACATGAAGTCGGAAGGCCGAACGATAATATTCATAACCCACAAGCTGGACGAGGTCATGGAAATAAGCGACGTAGTTACGGTCCTCAGGGAAGGTAAAGTAGTAGATACAGTAGATACTCTCTCGACTGACAAAACAGAACTGTCTCGAAAAATGGTCGGCCGGGAAGTACTGTTCGATTTGAAAAAGTCTGACCAGGAAAGAGGGCCGGTAATTCTGGAAGTCAAAGGTTTAAGCACACTGAGCGACAAAAGAGTAGAAGCAGTAAAAGGTCTGTCCTTCTCCGTACATGAAGGAGAAATTCTTGGTATTGCCGGGGTTGCCGGAAACGGTCAGCGAGAATTGGCGGAGGTACTAACCGGATTGAGAAATGCCACGTCGGGTAAAGTTTACATCCACGGAGACGACGTGACGAATACCTCACCCCGGAAAATATCGGATAAAGATGTCGCCCATATTCCAGAAGATAGGATAAGCCAGGGGATAGTCGGTGATTTGTCCCTTTCTGACAACGTCATACTAAAATCCTATAGGTCGAAACCGTTCTCTCGGGGAATCTTGATAAACTCGAAGGTAGTGGAACAACATGCAAAGGACATCATTCAAGATTTCGACATAAAGGTACCCAACACGGACACCCCCGCAAACCTACTCTCAGGGGGCAATATTCAACGATTAATCCTTGGAAGAGAAGTGTCGTCGAACCCCAAATTAATTATTGCTTCACACCCGACTTATGGACTTGACGTGGGAGCGGCCGAGCAAATCAGAAACCTCCTTCTCGAACAGAGAGAAAAGGGCATAGGCGTCCTGTTGATCTCAGAAAACCTGACTGAAATTACGTCAATCAGCGATAGAATTGCCGTAATCTACGAAGGTGAACTAATGGGAATTGTAGGGGAGGAGGAGGCAAAGCGAGAAGAACTAGGAATGATGATGGCGGGTACACCACTGGAAAGAATCGACAGTTCCGCCCATTCTGAAGAGGTAAACAATGATTGATAGAATTCCTTTCAAACTTAAAAAGAGGCCAAATCCTTCCGGTCTCGTGGTCATGGTCGTTTCCTTCCTGGCCTTATTCAGCGCCTTTTTGGTTGCCAGCGTTATCTTCTGGGCATACGGAACAAACCCGATCCACGCTTACACAGTTCTTTTTGACGGTATGTTTGGTGGGACGAACGAGTTAGCAACCACCGTTAGAAGAGCCATCCCTTTCTTATTGGCCGGTGTAGGTTTGGCACTGGCATTCAAAGCGCGTTTCTGGAATATAGGAGCTGAAGGTCAGCTTCTGCTTGGTACAGTGGCAGCAAGCTGGGTTGCCCTGTTCAGTCCGGTACCGCCACCATTGTTAATCCCTGCGATGTTCTTCTTCGGTTTTTTAGCCGGTGCAATGTGGGGATTGGTACCCGCCATACTAAAAAGCAAACTCGGGGTTAACGAAGTAATCACCACCCTGATGATGAATTACATAGCCATTAACCTCGTTCAATTCCTTGTTCAGGGCCCCTGGAAGGGTGAATCGCAGTGGGGTTTCCCGTATACAGATATGTATCCGCCACAGGCACGACTTGCCACCCTGGGGAACACGAATGTTCACTGGCTAACCCTTATTCTTGGCGTGGTAGCTGCTATGTTGGCGTATTTTTTTGTTCAAAATACGACGCCCGGGTACGAAATCAAGGTTATAGGTAGAAGCCCTTCTGCTGCAAAGTTCGCGGGTATGAGTAAGGTTAAAACAACCTTACTCGTTATGTTTATCTCCGGCGGGCTGGCAGGAATGGCCGGCGTCGGCGAGGTAGCCGGGATACACCACATGTTGAGAGGCCCCAATCAGATTTCTCTTGGTTACGGGTACACGGCGATTATCGTGGCCTGGCTTGCCCGAAACAATCCACTGGCCGTCATTATCACCAGCTTCTTTTTTGGGGCAATTCTTGCAGGGGGGAATGCCATTAAGGTTTCTCTTGGGCTTCCGTTTCAAATTATTGACGTCTTTAACGGGTTAATTTTGTTTTTTTTAATTGGCTCGGAGATTCTTATGAGTTATAAGTTAACATGGAGAAATCAAAATGATTGATGCCTGGGTTGTTGGAACACTCAGTAGGGCCCTTGCTTTTGGTACTCCCCTACTACTGGCAACATTGGGGGAGATTTATTCTGAAAGATCCGGAGTCCTTAACTTAGGAGTCGAGGGGATGATGATTATTGGGGCAGTTAGTGCTTTTGCAACTGCCTTTATTACTGGCAACCCCTGGCTTGGAATGCTAGTTGCAGCGGTAGCGGGTGGGCTTGCTTCTCTGGCCCATGCTTTTGTGAGCATCACCCTAAGAGCAAACCAGGTCGTATCCGGACTGGCACTGACAATGCTGGGACTGGGATTATCTGGTCTATTTGGCAAAGGATTTGAGGGTGAACCACTTACCTCAAGCATTCCCAAGGTTACAGTCCCGTTCTTAGAAAAGATCCCCTATCTCGGAAAGATTTTGTTCATAGACAAAAGTCCATTTATATATTTTGGATTAATTCTAGCACCAGTGCTCTGGTTTATCCTGTTTAAGACATCGATAGGTATCACAATACGTTCCGTTGGGGAAAATCCAGCGGCCGTCGATTCAGTGGGAATAAACGTTTGGAAAGTGAGATATCTCTGCGTTTTTTTCGGGGGGTTAATGGCCGGTATTGCTGGCGGTTATCTTTCCATAGCCTACCGGCCGGCCTGGAGACAGGGATTGACAGGAGGGATGGGATGGCTTGTAATAGCATTGACTATATTTTCCTCGTGGGATCCTAAGAATAGTTTAACCGGAGCGTATTTTTTTGGTATCCTAATTCATTTATCCTATCGCCTACAACCGTGGGTGTCGCCGGAATTGCTGAACATGATTCCCTACATGGCCGCCATACTAGCTTTAGCGGTCTTGTCTTTGGGTCCCCTAAAACGACAGCTGGGAGAGCCAAGTTCTTTAACTCAACCATACATTCGAGGAGAAAAACAATAAATTCCTCAGGAGGTGATAGTGGAAGTATTTAGAGTATGAAAAAAGACTTTCAGGTGCTCAATCTTCAAGTAGAGATGTTTACAACCAGATCCTAAAGGGGAGGTAAAAATGGAGAGAAAAACTAAGGTGTTAGTTTTATTACTTTCTGTAAGTATCATATTATCGGGACTTTCAACTGCTATTTTAGCTCAATCAGAAGACACACTTAAGGCTGGTTTTATCTACGTAGGGCCTGTAGGAGATTACGGGTATTCCAAAGGTCACGATGAAGGGAGAAAATACGTAGAGGAACATTTTTCTTGGTTAGATACTTTTTACGCGGAAAATGTATTACCGCCAGATGTCGAATCTACAATAGATAGGTTCGTGAAAAAGAGGAACGCCGACGTTATTTTTACCACTAGTTTTGGTATGATGGACCCCACGGTCCGGTCTGCAGAGAAATACCCAGATACAATATTCTTCCACTGTTCGGGTTATAAACGGGCAAAAAACTTAGGAACCTATTTCGCCGGACTTTATCAGACTTATTACTTAAATGGATTAATGGCTGGAGCTCTTACAGAATCTGACAAGCTAGGATACGTCGCAGTAAACGCAACCCCTGAAGTAAAAAGACATATCAACGCATTTGCGATAGGTATCCACGAAGTAAATCCCGACGCCACTTTACATCCCCGTTGGTTAATGGACCCGACCTGGGTAGATCCCGAGGGAGCGAAGGAAGCTACCGAAGCTCTGGTCGAAGAGAATGTCGACGTCTTTGCATTTACCGAGGATACTCCGGCCACATTACAGGCAGCTCAGGAAAACGGAGCACTTTCTTTCAGTCACTACAATCCAATGTACAGATTTGCCAAGGACGCTACTGTAAGCGGCCAGGTTGCTGATTGGGGGCCAATATACGCCGATATTCTATACAAGGTCCGAAACGGCATTTATACCAACGAGAATTTACAGAACGTAGATTACTGGTGGTTAATCAAAGAAGGAGTAGCAAAGCTAGAAGCTAAGCCTGGCATGATGATTAACCCGAAGTATGTCGACGAGTTAAAATCAACTACAGTCGATAACCCCTACTTTGGTGAAATCAGTGTATACGATCTTATACTAAAACGGATAGAGCAAATGAAGTCTGCGCGGGTCACCTTCGACCCTTACATTGGTCCAATGAAGGATAGACAGGGAATTCAAAGACTTAAGGACGGCGAGTGGGCTTCTCATGATCAGCTCTGGACAATGCAATGGGCTTTCAACAATATAAAAGGCCCTTGGCCAGGCGAACCAAAAGAATAAGGTAGAGTAAATTTAATGCTGAAAAACGTAAAAGACTATCATTATCCCGGCTCTCTCTCCGAAGCTTCCGAGCTTTACGATCGGGAGAGCCGGTCTTTTTTTATCGCTGGAGGAACTGCACTGGCCTTATCCGATTCAAGTCGCCCCGTTGAGTTAATTGATGTAAGCCGATTGGGGCTGAACGAGCTCGAACTGGATCGAGAGAA
>JAGXLB010000199.1 GCA_018334915.1 Candidatus Bipolaricaulota bacterium | reverse complement strand
TCGATAACCTCTCTTTCCATAAGAACCCCCCTTCTGGGATTTGGATAACTATAGAAGCGCACACGTAAGGTGATAGTAACAGAGAAAAGGGTCAATTAAAAAATGTCCTTCGTCAAAAGGAAAATTAAGGATTCAGTTAACCAGACACCACTCACCCCAAACAAGCTGAAAAGCCGAAAGATTGTGAGATAGATGATATGTCTTTTGCTAGTAGGTTTTGGTAAAACGTCAATCTAAAAGTACAGAGTTCGGCAATCTTCTTTGGCCTCTCCATTTTCCCTAATTTGGTTAGTTTTTCCATTTATTCTATAATGCGAGTGGTTAAGGAGGCGAAACGAGAATCAGTGATTGCTTCCTGTGTGCTACTGCGGGTGAACACGTATATTAAAATTATCATCTAGAGGGTATCATCTATAGAACATATCTTCCAAATAAGGAGGTAAAAATGCAGAAGGTCGATTATAACGAGTATTTGCCGGACGCTTTTGAGTCTTTGCCGGATGGAGCTTTTTTAACGGTCCAGTCTGACGGTGAGAAAAACACCATGACAATCGGGTGGAACCTGGTGGGCATCAACTGGTCCCTGCCGATGACTCTGGTCATGGTCAGGAGTTCCCGTCATACCCACAAGTTGCTTGAAGAGGTCGACGAGTACACTATTAGTTTCCCCCTGCAGGGCCAAATGGAGGAGGAGCTCAAGTTCTGTGGTTCTCGTTCGGGAAGAGACCACGACAAATTCGAGGAGCAGAATCTGCAGCCACTCGAGGGCCGACAAGTGGGTACTCCAGTGATTGGAGGGTGTGACCTTTATTACGAGTGTGAAATAGTCTACAGACAACACATGGATCCCGACAAGATTGCCTCTCAGGCCGTGCGGGACTGCTATCCCGAGGGCGACTATCATACCCTCTATTTTGGGCGGATCCTGGATTCCTACTTAACCGAGTAAGTTCTATGGTAGTGGAAACTGTTACTGCAGGGGTAGAGTTTCCACAACTCGGGGTCCTAATTACCCCCGGCTGAGATACCGATGGTGATCACTCTGTTCTGGCTTCGAGAAGGGTGAATCTCTTTACCAAGCTCACGCAGAATACCCCGTATTATTGATTGTAACTGTCAGCTTGTGGTTAATTGGAAATCGCGGTGACTAAGTCCCTTATTTGCAAGATGTAATATTTTAGCCAGTTGACGTGTCGCGAAAAGTAGGTAAATATTTCTAAGTGCCGAATATAAGTGACACACGTGACATATAACGAATAAGATGGAAAAGTAGAAAGAACAAAACCGAAATAGAAAAAGTTATTCAGGCCAGAGAGCTTCCATCTCTCGTTCCTTTACCATATTTTTCATTTCATCGTCGGTAGGCCTACCCTCGTACCGACTTGCGGCATCAAGAACTTTGGGCAGGAGGTCAATATCTCCTACTGTGTTTAAAAACAGGTCCGAGTTACCAAGTACCCAGCTAACTGCTCGATCGACGTATTTTTGGTCTTCGAGAGGTTTGTACCAGGTCGCTCTATTCTGCTCCCCTTCGTGCCAGCGCCGCATTGCCAGAGACTTAATTGTCTGGACTGCTACTCCCTTCTCGCGACAGGTTTCCAGAAGTTCTTTAAAATCGGAGGCGTATTCCTTGTTTTGCATCAAAGGATAGTTATACGGTAACAGTACCGAATCAAAATCGTACTCCTGGAGGCTTTTCATATGCATTTTAGGGACTTTTAAGGAATGACCGGTTATTCCAAGAAAACGGACAAGCCCTTCCTCTTTTGCTTCGACGGCGGCCTTTAAAGCACCGTCTTCGCCAAATACCGTTTCCCACTCGTCGGGCTGGATTAAATTGTGGAACTGCAGGAGGTCCACCTGGTCCACCCGCAAACGCTTGAGAGAATTCCTGATCTCCTTTTTTGCTTCTTCGTAAGTCCGCCCCTCCGTTTTGGTTGCGAGGAAGAACCGGTCCCGGTACTCTTCCATCCAGGGTCCAATGCGCAGCTCGGAGTCACCGTAGCTGGCTGCGGTATCTATATGGTTTACCCCGTATTCAAGCAGGACCTCCAGGGTATTATTGGCTTCTTCCTGGGTCACTTCCCAGAGGGACGCTGCTCCAAATATTGTCACAGTGCTGTCGTGGCCGGTCGAACCGAACTCTCTTCTTTCGATCATTTGTCTCACCCTTGAGTTAAGATAAAAACAGGGTCCCGGTGGATTTAGGCACCGCCTCCGTGTTAAAGCAATATAATGTAGGTAGATGAAAACTTCTTCCCATTCTACACTCAGAATTATAATCCATCCCTTCCACTAATCAAAAAGGCTGGATTCAAGACTGGTGGTGACTATTACACTTTAACAGTCCCAGGTCTCTAAAGCAGG
The DNA here is from genome assembly GCA_018334915.1 of Candidatus Bipolaricaulota bacterium. Classification (GTDB taxonomy): domain Bacteria; phylum Bipolaricaulota; class Bipolaricaulia; order M55B111; family M55B111; genus JAGXLP01. Next base: position 2,184 of record JAGXLB010000199.1, on the reverse strand, counting down.
GTCTGTTTTTGTAAATATCCGGCGAGCGGGGTATAATGGGGAGTATTATTTCAAGGTTTTCGCTGTCGGCAAATTACAGGAGATGATTTGTTATGTTTACCGAACAGTCCAGATGTATTCGTAAATTTGGGTTGCTCCTGGTGGTTCTAATCTCACTTAGTATCTTCCTAGCTGGCTGTGTCGACGTTAGCGAGTTTTTCACGGCTGGGTGTGTTGATATAAACGTGGTTATGAAAATTGAGGATAATGAAAACAGAGGCGACTACATGCTCACTATCAGCACCGATTCCGAAGAAGTTTTTGAGGGTATAAAATCTTCTTTTGCAGAGGATAGTGATGACGAGGAGGAGGAACAGGACCAGGTCCAAACGTCTATCAATGAAAAGGAAGGGGTATACTCGGTAATGATTCAGGATGAACTATCGGATGAGGACTTTCATATAGAAACCGAAAGTTCTCGCGTCGTCTATACATTTGAAGATATCGTATTCGATTTGGGAGAAGTAATTGTGGAAGAGAAGAGAGACGAGATTATTGCTTCATGCGAGGGTTATTACTACAGTTTCAGCGTTGATTTGCCCAACAAGATCCAGGGAGCTTGGTGGATCAATTTGGAAAATGAAAAAATTGAAGAGGTTGCTGTCGATAATATTAACGACCAAACTTTCAGCTTTGAAATCCCCATGGCTACGGTAATGAGTAAAACCAAAACAGAAGACTGGGCTAATAGATCCGGGGTAATTATACAGACCGAAAAATAGACTCAAAAAATGATCATCTCAGAACCGGAGGTAAAGTGATGAACTGTCCAGCTATTAATAGGAGTTTAAGTTTCTTTTGGAAAACTGTTAGAGAAAACATTATCCCTGTATTTTTTATAACTGCCCTGTTACTTCTACTACTATTAACTTACCAGCCAGCCCGAGGAGAAAAACTCGTAGTGGATAATCAAAATTACTCTGGCGATTACTGGAGAATTCAGGATGCTGTGGATAATGCCAAGTACGGTGACACTGTTTATGTAAAACCGGGAACCTACAACGAAACTATCAACCTGAAAAGCGGAATTACTCTGGAAGGTGCCGGAGCGGAGGAGACCAAGATAACCTATTCCGGAGACGATAGAGTTATAGACATCTACGAAGACTCAGACGTAACTGTAAGCGGTTTTACGCTTGAATATAACGGTTCGGAAAACCGCGTAACTCTAAGGATTAAAAATTCCTCTACAAACGTAGTCATCAGAAACAACGTAATAACCGGATCAATTTATTCTGGAGTAAATGTAGGAAAAAATTCTTCTAAGATAATAATTGAAAACAATGTTATCAGAAATAATAAACACTCCGGTGTTTATATTTTCGGAAATTCTTCCGCCGTGATAAGGGGTAATGAGATCTACGATAATGGCTATCACGGAGTATCAATAAAAGGAGAAACTAGTTCTCAGATTATCAATAATACTATAGTGTTTAATGCGTCCAATGGTTTTTACCCTCGTTTAGATGCAAAACCCGTATTTCAAAATAATATAGTCGTGAAAAACAAAGATGGAATAGACGTAACGACCAAGAATGGCTCGGATGGAAATCCCATCTTGGGTTACAATAATGTATGGGGAAATGAGAAAAGAAACTACGAAGGGCTTGACCAGCCCCCGACTGATATATCCCTGGACCCCGAGTTCGTGGACTTGGAAGGCCGAGATTTTAACCTTAAACCCACTTCACCCTGCATTGGTGCAGGAAAGGAGGGAAGTGATTTGGGGGCTAATCCTTACAAAAGCCCCTAGCCGGTCAGAGCCACAGTGCTAGTGGCTGACTTCTCCGGTGAAAAAGGGAGGTTCTGAACTTGCTTGATCCCCCTGGTAATTGGGATAGAGTAGAGTACCACCAGTAGTAGGCTGGATCCTAGTGCCCGGCCGGTAGTAGATCCCGAACAAACCACCCGAGAACGATAATGAATGAATCTTTTCGTCAAATTACTTTGGTTTTTATCTCCTCTATATCCAGGAATTCAGGATCACCGGAATATAGCTCTTCACAGTTAACCAGGACGGCAGTAGAAAGGTGAATCGCGTCTGCATAAGAAAGTTCTTTTTCTCCTCTCCGGTAGTATTTATCCCGGATATCGGCCCCGTATTTGGCGACTTCAGCGGTAACTGGCACGATCTGAAGATTGTCG
>JAGXLB010000198.1 GCA_018334915.1 Candidatus Bipolaricaulota bacterium | reverse complement strand
AAGCCGCGGAGGAGGTTCTGCAACAAAGTTGTGCCGACCGAACCTTCAGCCTCACTGGCCCCGATCACAGCTACCGTATCTGGTTCAAAAAACTTCTGGAGGTTATGGATGGTCATAACAACCTCCTATACGGGTATTTATAACGGTCAGCAGGAGCTACAGGAAGCTCGAAAGTTCGTCTATTAAGAATACTCCTTTCAGCTCACCTTCTTCTATTATACTGGTCTAATGAGCGGTAAATATCAAACTAATGTGTTGTGTTAAGCTTTCCTCGCCCAGCTTTGTCGGGTAGATCGTGAGTTGTTTGTGAGGCGAAAAAGAGTGGGTACTTGAAAAATGTGATTTACACCTTAAAAAACGGGGCACCAACTGCAGGACAAGTTCAACCACAACTCCTCCAGTTTAACTTAGATTATTGCTGGATAACTCAGGATAACGTGGACCAGGTTGTGGAGGAGTTGAATCTATAATCTATAGCTTGTCGATGGTTGGCGAGAGGGACAAGTATCTGATATCCTGTGTTAGTGCGCAAATCTTGTTCCTCTTACCTCGCTGGATATGTTCGTACGGGGTAAGATAAAATTGGGCTAAATAATTACAATGTAGGGAAGTGATGGACCCAATCAGTCCTAACCCTGGTCGGCAGGGGGATTTAATATCTCGTTGAGGCCTTCGCCCAGAAAGCTGAACCCGCTTATTATCATTACCATGAAGATACCGGGGAAAAGTGCTCTCCACCAAATTCCGTTATCCAGATATCTCTGAGCGGCGCTTAGTTCGTATCCCAGGCTGGGAGTAGGAGGGGTTATACCCAATCCCAAAAAGCTCAATCCCGCCAGCACCAGTATTGCACTCGCGGCGTTCGAGCTGAATATCACCGGGATGGATTGTACGACGTTCAAAAAGATATCCCTGATTAAAATCAGTAACGTTGAAGCCCCCAGGGCTCTTGATGCTTCTACGAAAGTCTCTTGTTTGATTGATAGAGTATGGTTTCTAACTACTCTAAAATATTGAGGGGTGAAGACTACGAATACGGCCAGGGCTGCGTTGAATACCCCCGGTCCGATCGTCGCGGTGATTATAATTGCCAAAAGGAGCCCCGGGAAAGAGTAAAGGGCATCCATCAACATGACCATTAACCTATCCAGGAATCCACCTGTATATCCAGATACCAAGCCAAGAGGTAAGCCAAAGGTGAGGGCCAGGACTGAAGCAATTATGCCGGCAGTAAAGGCCATCCTGCTACCATAAATTGTCTTGGAGAAGACGTCGTAGCCCAATTTCGTCGTGCCCATGGGGTGCTTGAGCGAAGGAGGGTTCTGGCTGCCTCCGACAATCTCTCTTGGGCTGTACGGGGTAATGAAAGGTGCAAAGATAGAGAAAACCCCTATACTCAATACCAGAGTTAGGCCCAACCAGAACATGAATTTTTGCTTGAATCCTGCCTTTCTGTACTTTTGCAGAAACACAATGACCCCCGATTAATAGTGGATGCGTGGGTCAATATATGCATTTAACACATCAATTAGAAGACTGATGAATGCGACGAAGAAGGCGAAAAAAGTCACTATACCCTGGACTGCTGGGTAATCCCTGTTGTTAACACTTAAGACTAGAAATCTTCCCAGACCGGGCCAGGCGAAAGTCGATTCGGTTAATATTGCGCCGCCAAGCAGTAGTGCAAACTGCATTCCGACGATAGTCATGACCGGGATGAGTGCGTTGCGAAATGCGTGTTTAAATAGTATTGTAATTTCCCTAACCCCTTTGGCTCTAGCCGTCCTAGTGTAGTCTTTGTTTATCGTCTGGAGAAGGTTGGTCCTGGTCATTCTGACAAAGAAACCCGAGATAAATAATCCCAGAGTAATGCTTGGTAACAGCAGGTATTTGATTGAGGAAACTAATGAACTCCAGTTTCCGGTGATCAAACAATCAACTGTATATAACCCAGTTACGTTCACGGGTACACTGCCAGCTATCCTTCCTGATGATGGAAGCCAGCCAAGGAAGATGCCGAAAACAAGCTGAAGTAGCATGCCAGAGAAAAAAACCGGCACCGCATATATTAGGATTCCGTAGGTATGGCAAGCGAAATCAATTACCCCACCGCTTTTGGCGGCCCCAAGAATCCCCAAACCAAGTCCTACTATAATGGCTACCCCGGTAGCATATATAGTTAGTTCCAGGGTAGCGGGGAAATATGAACCAATTAAATTGATTACCGGTTCCCGGGTGACAAATGATTTGCCAAAATCCCCTCTAAAAGTGGAAATGATGTAATCAAAATATTGCTGGAGTATGGGCTTGTTAAGCCCCATCTGTTCTCGGATTTTGTTAAGTCTGTCTTCAGTCGCTCTGGGTCCAAGCATTGCAGTAGCAGGGTCACCCGGGGCGCTATGTATTACGATAAAAACAAAAGTCATCAGGATGATGATCATGGGCAAAGTTAGAAGAACCCGCTTGAATATATATTTGAGCATAGAAGCCCCTGGTGTTTTGATTACAAATAACGGGTGACCAGCCTCTAGCTGACCACCCGTTATAGAAGATAACTACTTCTTCATGATATCTGAGAGCCTGAATGTGAAGCCTGGTCCTAGATCGACTCCGTCGATGTAATCCCATTGGACTACCCTACTTATCCGCTGAACAAGGGGGGCATAGGGAGCATCCTCGGCTGTAAGTTGTTGAATGTCCGCCAGAATCTCTGCTCGTTTCTCGCTATCCAGAGTCTGTCTTTGTTCTTTCACCATATCATACATTTCCTCGTTTTCATAGAGAGACCCCATTGATTTTGCTCCGCCTTTGCTAAGAAAGTTGGTGGTATACCAGTCGGGGATGAATACTGCAGATCCCCAGCCCAGTAGGAACGGATACTGCATTTCTCCCTCGGCAACTCTCCCTATATAGGTGGCCCATTCCTGCGATTTTAGGGTGACCTCTATTGCTCCAGTCCTTTCCAGCTGTGATTTTAGGACCAGTGCAAGCTCATCCTCTAGCGCGCCGTAGTGTGAGGGAGTATACCATAGTTCCATTTCTAAAGGACTGTCCTCCGTATAGCCTGCCTCTTTCAAATAATCCTTGGCCATGTCCAGCGAGCCCTCCCCATAGACGTTCTTGAACGAAGGTACTGAGGAGGAAAGGTTCGCAGGCAAGAGACTGTATAATTCTGGGACAAGACCATAGTATACCTTGTTTACCAGGCTCGATCTGTTAATTGCTGCTGCTATTCCCTTCCGGAGGTTAACGTTATCAAACGGCTTCGATTGGGTATTGAATACCAGGAATCGGATTTGTCCAACCCCTTCACTTGTTTCGTAATTGCCCCTTTCGAGAAGCTGCTCCACGTCTTCCAGGGAGAGACTGCGCCAAGCCATGTCCACCTCTTTGTTCTGCAGGGCGAATTTCAGGTTGCTCCCCTTGGAATATAGTTTCCAAATTATCTTGTCGTTTTTTGGTTCCTCTCCCCAGTAATCTTCGAATTTTTCCAAGACTATCTTGGATCCTTTGACCCACGAGGTTAACTTGTATGGACCCGTACCACTGGGATTTTTGGGTTTGAACTCGTCCATCGAGTACTTTTTGGGGTTGACCGGAGAGTAGATCGGAATTGAGAAAATATTTAGAGCATCAGCGTAAGGTACCTTAAGTGGTATCTCAATTTTGTACTGGTTAACTAACTCGATATTTTCCGTATCCACGAAGTCTGCCACGAGAAAACCAGGAGAACCTCCCAGGTTTGCGGCACGGATTAAAGAAAACTTGACGGCTTCAGCCGTAAAGCGTGAGCCATCATGGAATTTCACGCCCTCTCGAAGTTCAAATGTAATCTTTTTTCTATCATCGGAGATCGTCCAACTCTTGGCCAGTTGAGGTTCAACCTCGCCAGTTTTTGGGTTCAGTGTTACCAGGCCGTCGTAAATATTGTCATTGATCTCCCAGGAAAGCATCTCAAAAACGTCCGCCGGGTCAAATCCGGTGCCTTTATCGAGGGTACCGATCTTGATGGTCCCGGAATCGCTTGCCCCAAAACTAACCGCTGATCCCACAAAAAGCGTGGTCAAGATCAACAAAGCTACAAAAAATCTGTTGTCGACAGAATTCATAATTTACCTCCTTTTCAGTGGTTAAATATAAATACTAACGGACTTTTTCGTATAAGCAATTTTCACCCCCCATAGTCTTTATTTTAATCTCTATTCAGTACCCCTGTAGTGTGGGTAGTTTTTCTTAGCCTTCTCTTCACTTATCTTTTCCTCCTCCAAATCCTCCTCGATATTGTCAAGCGACCGATTGCGTGGGGAACCGTATCCCCCTCCTCCGGGGGTTTTAATGCTAATCAAATCACCCTCGTCCAACTCCATTGTAATCTTTCCAGGGATGGATTGCTTCTCTCCATCTCTGAAAAGTCTGTCTTTTCCGGGCGCACCGGATTTCCCTCCGTTGAGCCCCCGGGGTCGGTGACATCTTCGGTCGGATAGTAGGGAGAACTCAGTTCCACTCTCCAGAACGCGAATTTCCCTGATGAGACCCAGCCCACCCCGGTATTCTCCTGCTCCACCGGAATCTTGCCTTAGAGCGTAGCGTTCTACTCGAAGCG
>JAGXLB010000197.1 GCA_018334915.1 Candidatus Bipolaricaulota bacterium | reverse complement strand
GGAGAAAGATCCTTAAAAGGGAAATATGTCTGGTCTTTCAGTCCTTTGGCTATTGATAAAATGGCAGAAAACGAAGAAATAATACAAATGTTGGCCAAACAAATGACTTTTGATCTGTATCTTGATTTAACTTCTATGTTGAGTAATCCTCCGAAGGTAAAGAAAATGGGGATGGGCCCCTCACTTGTTGATATCATTTCCAAAATCAATGAAATGTTTAAAACTAAACCATACCTTGAAGAACAGTTCTCTCGTTTGCTTCAACAAGTCATAGAGGAAGATTCTAATAGAATAATGATGGAGGGTAATGCTCAACCTCTTAAGGATGCAAAGGACTTCAATGAATTTGCAAAAATATTGCTCACACTTTTAGATGCAGGACAACAAATATCGAGTAGCAGCCACTAGGAACATGAGGTACCCTCAAATTCCCTTATAAGCTGGCATGCTGATATTTAAAACTAGAAGATATTTCCGGCTGGGTTATTGTTTACCATAAAGCGTCAGGTGGGTCTAAGTCTAAAATGGAAAGGAGGTTTATGTACTATTTTAAAAAGTTAGTCGTCTGTATATCGTGCCTTATGGCAGTAATTGTTTTTACTATCCCGGCCGTGGCAAGCAGTGAGATAGCTATAATCACTTACGATCCTTCGGGCAGTCTGATAAGCAAGGCTGAGGTGTTCTTAGGAAATGAGTTAATAGGTAAAACCTCCCCCCAGGGTTTCCTTAAATTCGAAGTGTCCCCAGGGGAGCATAAGATAGTAGTAAGTAAATCGGGGTATACCACAGAAGTAAAGTCTGTTCGGGTGCAAGAGGGTGAGTTCGAACAGATTAGAGTAGAGATTGACAAAGAAAAGAGTCGGGTAAGTGATAAGGGTAAGGAACCAAGTGCTGATAAGGTCAGGGAAAAGAAAATATTGTTTGATGAGAGTCACGAGGAATGGAACACAACTGACAACAGCCAAATTTTAGTAAACTCCTTACGAAGTGACGGTTTTCTTATTGAGAAAATTGCAGAAGGGAAAATCACTAACCAGAAATTAGATAATTATGGAATTTATGTCGTAGGCAATGCCTGGGCTGAGTTCAAAACTTCTGAATTAGAAGTGATAGAAAATTACTTCAATGAAGGGGGAAGAATACTACTTATAGGTTTGGGGTGGTCTTGGATAGATTACAACTCAGGAGAGAAGTATCCGATGAACGAAGTGGCGAAAAAGTTTGGAGCGTCTTTCAATACGGATATAATAATGGATCCAACAAATCATACAACAGATAAGGGCTCAGCTATATTTCACCGTCCCTTTATTAGCTCACATCCGATTACAAAGGGGGTAGATAGAATTGGTGCAAGGGGGAATCTTATTGGGTCTATTGATTTATCTAACGGGTGGGAAGTGTTGGTTAAGGGTGACAGTGATTCATACAGCGGTTACCACGAAGCCCCATACCCTCAGGGTTCCAATCCTCCGGTGCTAGCTGTAAGGAGAGACCTTGATTCCGGAGGTAAAATAGTAATTTTGACGGGCGATTATTTCATCGACGAGCATATTAAGGAATTTGACAATAAAGTACTTACCCTGAATTTATTCAAATGGTTAGCAACTTAACTATAGTTGGGCTTTTAGAGGGGGTTACTAGGCATGAGAAAATCTCGAGCGATTAGAGAGTTATCAATTTTGACAGTCATTTTGCTAACGTGGTTGCTCGTCAATCCCTCGGTTTTAGCTAACAATAGTCAAGTTGCAGTTATAGTTTACGATCCTTCCGGAGACTTTCTGGTCGGAGCCGAAGTTTATCTGAACGGAGAGTTAGTAGATAAAATCCCTCCGGAAGGGTACATCACCTTTGACGTTGAGCCGGGGGAGCATTTATTGGAAGTGAAAAAATCAGGTTATCAGGCCGAAGATAGAGAGGTAGAAATAGAAGAGGGTAAACTGAAGCAGGTAAGGGTTGAGCTACAGGAAGAGGAAACAAACGAAGAGCCGGAGGCTAAATTTGATTTTTCCCCTCAGGACCCCCAGGTTGGTGAAGAGGTATTATTTGATGCTTCCAAATCTTATGATCCGGACGGAAGTATAGTTAGATATGAATGGGATTTCGATGGAGACGGGAATGTAGATTCAACTGGCAAAAGTACATCTTATATGTTCTCTTCTCCAGGCAAGTTTTCAGTTCAACTCCATGTAACGGACAACGACAAGCTCTCTGACTCCCATGCACTAACCTTGGAAGTTTTAAAAAAAGAGGAACCTAATTTTAAAGAGATCGATTTTCCGACCTTTGCTAGAGGTGCCCAGGACCCCGTAATTATGCAAATGGATAATGGAGAACTTTGGCTTGTAGCTCATTATGCAAAGAATTGGCAAGTGTTTTATGTCAAATCTTCGGATGGTGGAGAAACTTGGTCTCAGCCTAAGCAACTTTCACCAGGTCCATATGGATCCTATAACATTGATTTTACGCAGACCGAATCCGGAAGAATTTGGGTAGCCTGGGGCGGATCCCCTACGGATGCTGGATATGATCTTTTCTATAGAACGACCGATAATTATGGAGAAACATGGTCAGAGACTAGAAGAATCAAAACTCCAGAAGACCACGATACTATTCCTTCTATCATTTCATTATCCAGTTCTAAGTTGGGAATATTTTGGGAAGGGCATTACGTAACCACAACTGACGAGGGAAGCACTTGGAGCTACGTAAAAGATACTCCGAACCTTGGGTGGAATAATAGTACTTTTTTCCGGACAAGTTTGGATGAATTGTTAATGGTAAAGTGCTTTCCTAAGGACTCTGTCGCTTCTAAAGAGCTTACTTCTGGGGATAATTGGTCGGACCCAAGGGAAATTGTTTCACTGCCTCCGGTACAAAACAAACCTCCGGCTATAAGACCGGTTGCAAAAATGACAGAAAGCTCTGACGGACGTCTTTGGGTGAGTTGGTACGCTTACAAACCTTCAAATGAAAAGAGCTGGAACAGCTATAGTGAGGAGTATACCAAGGGCGCAACTCAAGTGTGGTATGCATTTAGAGAGAGAGGCAGTATGGCTTGGGAGGTTAGCCAAGTTACCCGAGAACCTCACTACCATGGGAACTATTTTAGTAACGTTAGTATAGCCCAGCTTGGAAAATATATATGGGTTGTTTATTCAGCTTACAATAGAGACGAGGGTTGGCAAATCGGCGGTAAGAGAATTGGAAAGGCAGATTAGCCAGGGACTAACGGGACCAATTATTAGTAAGAAGATTTCGCTTTGGTGATAAACAATGTATAAGAAAGCAGCAATCATAGGTTTTATATTGATCTTCCTCGTATTGACGGGAGCGGATACTGAAACTTCAAACAACACTACCTTTGTAACTGTTATAACTTACAATGCCTCAGGTGACCTAATCAAAGAGGCGGAAGTATATTTGGATAATGAATTAATTGGTAAAACCTCTTCCCAGGGCTTTCTTAAATTCGAAGCGTCACAAGGGGAGCATAAGATAGTAGTAAAAAAATCTGGATACAGCACCGTTGAAAAGTTCGTTCGGGTGCAAGAGGGTGAGTTCGAACAGATTAGAGTAGAGATTAACAAAGAAAAGAGTCGGGAAAGTAATGGAGGCAAGAAACCAAACTCTGACAAGGTCAGAGAAAAGAAAATCTTGTTCGATGAAAGCCACGAAGAATGGATAAAAACTGATAACAGCCAAGTTTTAGTGAATTTCCTCGAGAGTAAGGGTTATTCTATTGATAAAACCAAAAAAGAGGTGATCACTGCCCAGAGATTAGCTAATTATGAAGTATACGTGATCGGCAATGCTTGGGCAGACTTTAAATCTACCGAATTGAAAATGATACAAGACTACTTCGAAGAGGGAGGAAGTATATTACTTTTAGGTTTAGGGTGGTCTTGGGTTGATTATAATTCAGGAGAGAAGTATCCCATGAACGAGGTAGCGAAAATGTTTGGAGTATCTTTCAATACAGATATAATAATGGATCCCACAAATCATACAACGAATAGAGGCTCGGCCATATTTCACCACCCGTTTATCAGCTCACACTCGATTACAGAGGGTGTAGATAGAATTGGTGCAAGAGGACACAATATTGGGTCTATTGACTTATCTAAAGAGTGGGAAGTTTTGGTTAAGGGTGACAATGATTCATACAGCGGTTACCACGAAAATCCATACCCTCAGGGTACTAATCCTCCAGTATTAGCCGTAAGGGAAAACTCAGATGCCGGTGGCAAAATGGTAATTTTGACGGGCGATTATTTTATAGACGAACATATTAAGGAATTTGACAATAAAGAACTTGCCCTGAATTTATTCAAATGGTTGACATCTTGACAATATTTGTTTTTGTAAAGGGAGTAAAGTGGCATGAGGAAATCTCGAGCGCTTAGAGAATTCTCAATTTCAACAATCATTTTGCTAGCATTAATTGTAATCAATCCCCCAATCGTAGCTAACAATGGACAAATAGCCGTTATAACATACGATAATACAGGAAATCTGTTAAAAGGTTCTGAAGTTTACCTAAACGGAGAGCTGGTAGGCAAAATCCCTCAAGAAGGGTACATTACCTTTGACGTTGAACCGGGCGAACACCTGCTA
>JAGXLB010000196.1 GCA_018334915.1 Candidatus Bipolaricaulota bacterium | reverse complement strand
CCCATAACGGTGTTCTTTTTTTGGACGAGTTGCCCGAGTTCAACAGGAGAGTATTAGAAACGCTGCGCCAACCGCTGGAGGATCAAGAAATCACGATTTCCAGAGCTGCCAACTCCTTCAAGTTTCCCGCTAACTTTACTCTGATAGGAGCTATGAATCCTTGCCCATGTGGATACCTCGGTGATCCGGTTAAACAGTGTACCTGTAGACCCCACGAGGTTAGGAGATATAGAAAGAAAATCTCCGGCCCGTTTATGGATAGGATTGACATTTTTGTTGACGTCCAGAGACTGGAGAAGGACGAAATGACGGAAAGACAACAAGGACAGAGTAGCGGGAAAATTAGGGACAGGGTGCAAACCGGGCGCAAAGCTCAGAAAAAAAGGTTTGGTAGGGAAGGATTTACTAATTCATTAATGACGGCAAAACAGGTCGAAAAACACTGTCAATTAAACGAATCCGCCCAGAGTTTGGTGGAGCAGGCGATAGAACATTACGGTTTTTCTGCAAGGGCTTACCACAAGGTATTGAAAATCTCAAGAACCATTGCGGACCTGGCTAAATCGGTTAGAATTCTTCCGGCACACGTTTCGGAAGCTGTACAGTATAGGAGTACGAGGGAGAAATTACTCCGTAAGGAAGGGATATAATTTGATGAATATAAATCTTAAGTCAGCTTTAATTGTGGTTTTGTCGGTTTTGGTCCTGAGTACGTCCTTCATATTCGTGCTGGGACAGGAGGAAGGGGAAGGCGAAACCACCTATGTCCTCGGAGAGATACAGTTTTCAGGAAATGAAAACATTTCCGATCAGGAGATATTAAAACAGCTCGAACTTAAGGAAGGAGATTCCGTAAGTCAAGCTGATCTGGAGAAGAAAATCAAAAAAGTCAAAGATATGGGAGAGTTCAAGAAAGTCGACAGTAACGTTGAGGTAACCGATGGAGAGATAAGGTTAAAACTCACTCTGGAGGAGTATCCGGTTTTAGAGGAAATCAAATTTGAAGGAGTAAGCCTGCTTCCTCCCAGAAAACTAAGGGATGTTCTTAATAAAGCTGGTGTAAAGAAAGGAGAAGTAATAAGTAAAAAGAAGCTGAAAAAAGGTTTAGAGAAGATTTCAAAGGAATATGAGAAAAAAGGATATCCCTTAATTAGTACCGGAAACGTTCAGATTGGAAAGACTTTGACCATAGAAATTATTGAGGGAGAACTCGCCAGTGTCAGGGTTGAGGGTCTTCAGTCAATTCCCCAGGAGGCGGCGTTAGAAATGATTGAAACCTCGAAAGGGGGGCCGGTAAAACTAGAAAACATCCGGGAGACCTATCAGAATTTACAGAGTTCGATTTACTTTACTTCCGTGGAGCTTGTCCCGGCGCGTGGATATAGCAAGTCGGACGTTATCCTTCGCTGGAAGTTAACCGAAAGGAGAATTATTGACGAGCCCATCGAGGTAAAAGAAATAAGGTTAGAAGGCAATACAATATTTTCTGATGAACAACTGGCGGAATTGATCAGGGGGCTTCCCGAAGGAGAAATTACAAATTACGACGTTTTGCGGGCCCTTGCTCCGGTGTACGACAAGTATACTTCCGATGACTATGCTCTGGTGGATTTCTCTTTTAATGAAGTAATGAATGAGGTACTCGTTTTGGATCTTCTTGAGGGGGAAATTGTCGATCTGTCAATTGAAGGGAATACCCGGACGGCAAGGAAAGTAATTACAAATAAATTATTCCTTTCCGAGGGTGACGTGTATAATAGCGAATTAATGGTCGATTCACGGCGTAGGTTATTGAATCTTGGATACTTTTCGGAGGTAGAGCCGGAAACGGAGAAGACGAAGGACGGAGTCAAGGTAACCGTAAAAATCACGGAAAAGAATAAACTTAATAGCATCAACGGGGGGCTTACCTGGTCCGAGGGAGGATTGGGCGGTAAGATAAAGCTCTCTACGAAGAACCTCTTTGGATTGGGCCAGGATGTCTCTTTGAACTTGAGTCGGGGCTTTTCCGCTGATGCGACATTAGATGGCAGCCTCGACTGGAAGAACACCTACTATCCCTCGGGCTTTAACTTCACGAAGCTGAGTTTGTATAGGAATGCAGGGTCCAATCAGGGGATAGAAGCGTCTTTTGGTTACCCGCTTTCGGGGAACTTTTCTCTGGAGATGGGTTATAACGCCGATTGGATTATTGGTGAAGATGATTCGACAAGCTCGATAACCCACATCCTGTCGGCGGATTTAATATACGACGATAGAGACAATCCAAATTTCCCAACCTCGGGAACCAGGAGGTCATTAAAGATTAAAAAGGCTGGTGACTTTGCTCCCGGGCTAAGTTTTACCCAGTTAGGCTTCAAGAATACTCACTTTCAGCAATTGCCGGAACTCGATATTGCCGGGGAAAAGAAGCAAACATTGGGGTTAAATTTACAACTTGGATTGGGATTAAATACGCCAAGTAACTACCAGCCGGAGTTTGGAGGCAAGAACTCGATCCGGGGTCTGGGATTTAGCAAAGCCAGTAATTATGGTTTCATCAACGGGGAATACAGGCTGCAATTATTGCCTGGAGGTTTCTACGTCACTTCTTTCGTGGATACAGGAGTTGACCTGTCCGGATCGGAAACTTTTGAGTTACGAACATCTGCGGGGTTCGAGATCAATTTACAGCTTTTTGGCCACCTGCGAATTGGCGCTGCATGGCCGTTCGAGGAAGACTTTAATTACGTCCCCAGTTTTTACTTCGCCATGGGACGTATGTTTTGACGTATGTTTGACCAAATTCTAACAATCGCAAGCAATTCGAGGTGAATTATATTGTCAAATACTAAATTTGTAGTCGTTCTTATCCTGGCCCTGGCGCTGGGGTTTGGTGGAGGTTATCTAGCACAGATGGTAGGTGGAGGTACTGACGTGTCAGATCTTTCGGATAAAGTTAGCGCAATAAGCGATAAAATTGGAGGTCTCCAGGATAAGGTTGGAAAAATGCCCGATGATCTGGCGTCCTTTGCCACCGTTGACGAAGTAAGCGCGTTAAAGTCGGACATAAATAACCTGGAGCAGAAAGTCGAAGATACTGGTGTCGGAGTTTCTGGGGAGGACGTAACTGACCTTAAGAACAAGGTTCAAGGCCTGGAAAATAAAGTGAATGAATTAGAGGATGCCGGTACAACGGAAGGTACGGCGGGACTCAAAGTCGGTTACGTAAACGCGACGGAGGCATTTACCGTCTTTACCGACGCCGTCAGCAAAGAGCGGGAAAGTGCAAAGGCTAAGGACGAAGAATTACGTGCTTTACGGGAAAAAGCCATTCAGGGAGAGATAACTGAAGAGGAGTATAAGAACCAGAGCATTACTCTTCAGGCGGAGAAACTAAAAGCCCAACTGGCTATAGACCTAGCCATGATAGACAAAATGATCGAGGCCCAGGGCTTTCAGGAGGTTTCTGACAGGCTAAAGCAACTGAGAGATCAGGTAACTCCAATAATGGATCAATTAGATAGCGTCCTGGAAAACTTGAAAAGTGGCTCTGCAATCCCGGAGGATGAGCAAACGCTGTCCCAGATCAACAACCAGTACCAACAACTGGATGACCTGTTGACCAGGTTGATCGAGTCCAAGATATTCCAGATTACCAACAGGGAAGCGGACAGTCAGGGCTACGACCTGGTTTTCAGACAGGAAAATGTTCTCCTTTACAGAGACGGAAACACGGTCGATGACCTTACGGATATGACAAAACGGGCACTCAGGGAGGATCTACAGGCCTAACTCATCATGGAAATGGATATCGAGGAAATAAAAGACAGGATCCCACTTCGATATCCTTATTTGCTCGTGGATAAAGTACTCGACTCCGAGGAAGGGGAATTAAGAGCTCTGAAGAATGTTACGATCAACGAACCTTTCTTTCAGGGCCATTTCCCCGAGCCCGGCCCTTCGGTCATGCCCGGAACCATGATTGTTGAAGCGATGGCACAGGTATCAGGTATTTTGGCGGGGATAACCACGGGTAGAGAGGGGTTGGGCTATTTGGTTGGAGTAGACGGAGCCCGGTTCAGGAAAAAGGTAACGCCCGGCGATCAGCTTGTCCTGGAAGCCGAACTAGAAAGGAGCAGAGACTCGATCTGTCGAGTTAACGTTAGGGCCTTTGTGGAAGAGGAATTAGTTTCCGAAGCTGAGGTGACGCTGGCTTTCGAGGATTGACCTCCGGAGAATTATAAATGAAAATACTACAATATCCCGCCTCGCCGGCGGGGTGTTGTATTTTGGTAAGGTACAGTTGTTAAGCTTTATTGTTCGTTATTGTAACCTTCCATCAGGTCGGCCAGACTCTCTCCTTCTCGCTTCCGAGTGATTTCCACTAGTCCCAGGGGGGTCATATCGATGAAGTCGGCAGGCACCCGATCCTCTCTCAGGCTTTCTTTTAATCGATTTATCACTTTTCGTTGGTCCTTGTTGTCATACATGTCGACGAAATCTACGATAATTATTCCACTGATCTTTCTTAGTCTGAGCTGGATTGGGATTTCTTCTGCAGCGGCCAGGTTTGTGTTCAAAATCGCCTGAGCCTGGTTTTTGTGGTTTACGTTGCCTCCCGTATTTACGTCAATAGCTGTTAAAG
>JAGXLB010000195.1 GCA_018334915.1 Candidatus Bipolaricaulota bacterium | reverse complement strand
TAGGTTTAAAGCTTTTCCTTCAGAATCTCCCTTGCTTTATTTGGGTCGGCCTGGCCCTGAGTTTTGCTCATTAGCTGCCCGATTAGATACCCCAGGACGTTCTCGTTACCGGACCGAAAGTCCTCGACTGCGTCGGGATTCTCCTCGATCACTTCGTCGATTTTCTCCGTTAGAGCTCCCTCGTCGGAGATTCGTTTGAGCCCTTCCGCCTCGACTATCTCTTTGGGACTTTTCCCTTCGGTAAACGCTTTTTCCAGTACGTCTTTGGCCGTATTGTCATTTATTTCTTCTTCGTCGACCAGTTGCACCAGGTAGGCGAAACTTGCTGGCTCTACGTCGGTTAGCTCGGCTTCCGGAAGTTTCAGAACCCGGAAGAGTTCGGACATCATCCAGTTGCTGACTTTCTTGGGAGAATTGTACTCTCCAACTGCCCGCTCGAAGTAATCCGCGATCTTTTTGTCCTCTGTAAGCACTCCGATGTCGTAGTCGGGAAGGTCAAACTCCTCTTTCCAGCGGTTTTCTTTTTCCCGGGGGAGTTCGGGAAGGTTTTTCTCTATTTTTTTCTTCCAGCCTTCGTCAATTACCAGCGGTACGAGGTCGGGCTCGGGAAAATACCTGTAATCGTGGGCTTCTTCCTTGGACCTCATGGGCCTGGCCTCTTCCGCATCCGCGTTCCAGCCAAGCGTTACCTGGTCGATCTTCCCCCCTGATTCCAGGGTCTCCCTTTGCCTGTTTTCCTCGTAACTCAAAGCGCTTTCCACGGCTCGGAAGGAGTTCATATTCTTTACTTCCGTTTTCGTCCCCATTTCCCCGTTATCCTTCAGAGAAATATTGGCATCGCACCGGAGGGACCCTTTTTCCATATCCCCGCTACAGACCTCGACGTAACGGAGAATCTGACGGAGTTTCTCCATAAAATCTCGAGCCTGACCCGGGGAATTGAGATCGGGCTCGGTGACTATCTCTATAAGAGGTACACCTACTCGGTTCAAATCTACCGAACTGGAGCCTCCGGACTGATGAACCAGCTTTCCCGCGTCCTCTTCCAGGTGGACTCTCCTGATCCTTATTTTTTCTCCGTCCATTTTAAGGTAGCCGTTCACTGCCAGAGGTTCGTCGAATTGCGATATCTGATACCCCTTGGGGAGGTCGGGGTAAAAATAGTTCTTCCGGTCGAATTTCGACCTTTTCGGTATTTCACAGTTTAATGCCGTTGCCGCACGGAGTCCGTAATCAACAGCGCGTTTGTTGAGCACGGGTAGGGTTCCGGGCATTCCGAGACAGACGGGGCAGGTATTGCTGTTTGGCTCCTTGCCAAAGTAGTCGGCAGAACAGCCACAGAACAGCTTAGTTTCCGTCAGTAACTGAGCATGTATTTCGAGACCGATTACCGTTTGCATGTTAAATTTCCTCCTCTAGCTGATACAACAAAAGATAGCGGAAAAGCTATTCCCATTCAAAACGAATTGGCTTACTCTCCGGTTCTACCCGGTCGAGTTCCTTTATTAATTCTTTTTTCCTTTCTGGATCGTAGCTGAACAGATGAGAGAAACAGTCGCAGTCCGAAGCCCCGAAACCCTTCACGGGCTGATTGAACAACTTGGCAAGGTTCTCAGCAAGTTCACATTCGAGGTCCTTTTCCGTAGGGATCAGCCACGTTTCCCGGATTTCTCCCGAACGGGTCAGGTAGTCGACGTGCCAGTGATCTCCACCGGACGATTCGGCCGAGACCTTCAGGTGACGGGTGACGCGCTGAAGCCCCCCGGGTCCGTGAGCGGACCCGACGTAAAGGTATTCTCCCTGGAACTCGCCCCGGACCAAATTGCCAATTTCGAGTTCCTTTGGCTCTTCCATTATGATAACTAACGCGTATATTCCTTCCGGATACTGGGACATATCGTAATCCGATGGTTAGTTTATATTGTAACGCTGCTTAATCCAGTTCCAGCTGGTTTCCACTATCGGGGATAGGTCCTTAAATTCCGGTTCCCAGTTTAATCCTCTGTAACCTTTTCCAGGATCTGCCACTAGTTTTGGTGGATCCCCGGGCCTTCTATTCCCTTCTCTCACGGGTATATCTATTTCTGTTACCTCCTTACATGTCTCGATTACTTCCTTTACCGAATGACCCTGTCCCGTCCCCAGGTTATAAGCGAGGTAGTTCTCGCCCTCCCGATCGAGCATATCCAGGGCGGATATATGAGCCATCGCAAGATCGTTTACGTGAATGAAGTCCCTTATGGCTGTCCCGTCGGGCGTGTCGTAGTCCGAGCCGAATATCTCAACGTAATCTCTTTCTCCTGCGGCTGCCTCGAGAACCACGGGAATCAGGTGCGTCTCCGGATCGTGAATCTCTCCCAGTTCTCCCTCCGGGTCCGTGCCAGCAGCATTAAAATAGCGAAGCGAACAGGCAGATACTGGG
The DNA here is from genome assembly GCA_018334915.1 of Candidatus Bipolaricaulota bacterium. GTDB lineage: Bacteria > Bipolaricaulota > Bipolaricaulia > M55B111 > M55B111 > JAGXLP01. The sequence continues at coordinate 2,213 of JAGXLB010000195.1, read as the reverse complement.
TAAGCCCCGGAATAGTCCTCAAGGATTCGTTCGAAAGTTAATTTCGTTCGACCGTAGGGATTTTCCGGTTCTTTGGGTGCTTCTTCCTTTATCGGTACCTCTTCCGGATCGCCGTAAATAGCGGCACTGGAGGAGAAGATAAATTTATCAATTCCGAAATTCCTGGCGGTATCCAAGAGCGTCAATCCTTTTACAACGTTGTTTTCATAGTACTTTGCTGGATCCCTCACTGATTCTCCAACTCGGCAATGAGCTGCAAAGTGCATAACTGCTTCCGGTTCGTATTTGCGAAAGGTTTCGTTCAGCAGTTTCCGGTTTCCGATATCTCCTTTTACGAAATTTTCGGTGAGAACGAACTCCTCGTTACCGGATACCAGGTTATCGAAGACTACTACTTCGTAGTTCTTTTTCAGCAGCTGTTTTACGGTATGGCTTCCGATATACCCGGCGCCTCCGGTTACCAGTACTGTCTCCTTTTCTGACATAAAACCACCCACTTTCATGATCGGTAGCTCTTTTCCAAAATATTAACGGCATCAATTGTGATTGACAAACGCTTCCTCGGGTGGTTGCAAAGTCGGTAATTTATCCGAAAATATTCTGTTATGAATAAAAGAATAGAAAGACTCAGAAAATTGCTGGCAGAATCGGAAGAAAGCGCGGATGGTTATCTCATCCTCAACATTGAAGCCTCGGATAGACCCAATCAACGGTACCTAACGGGTTTTGACTCCACGCTGGGTTGTACGCTCGTGCTGGAGGACAGGGTAATTTTTCTCACTGACTCCCGCTACATCGAGGATGCAAAGGAGAACCTCACAGAAGCTGAACTGGAGAAGATAGACTCCAAACCCGTTGAAACTGCAGCGACGTTAATCAACGATCTGGAGATCGATGCAGTCGCGATCGATCAGAACGACGTAAGTCTGAAATTCTACAACAAGCTGAGAGATTGTCTGAACGGCGTTGAGCTACTGGAAGTGGACGGGCTTTTGGGTGAAATTCGCAGGAAAAAAGATGGGCAAGAAATTGAACTCCACGAAAAGGCTGCAGATATCGGGGATAGCGCTTTTTCCCACCTGCTGGATTTCGTGGAACCCGGCTTGACCGAGCGGGATGTGGCTCTCGAGCTGGAATTTTTCATGAGAAAAAACGGAGCGGAGTCGGTATCGTTTCCTCCGATAGTCGCTACGGGAGCTAAGAGCGCAAAACCCCACGCACATCCCAGTGATAACGTGCTGGAACCGGGAAACCTGTTGCTCGTCGATATGGGGGCTCGTTACAATGGCTACTGTTCGGACCTTACCCGGACGGTTTACCTGGGAGAACCTCCGTCAAAGGTCAAAGAGATTTATCGGATAGTGCTGGAGGCCCAACTGAGCGGGCTGGAGGCTCTCGGTCCGGGAGAAAGTGCCAGAGAGGTTCACGGGGCCACGAGTGAGGTAATCGAAGAAGCAGGCTACGGCGATTCTTACGGTCACGGGGCCGGGCACGGAGTTGGGCTCGACGTTCACGAAGGTCCGAAGCTGGACGAAACGAGCGAAGACACGCTGGAACCCGGAATGGTCGTAACGATGGAACCGGGGATTTACCTGTCAGGCTGGGGCGGGATAAGGATAGAAGATATGGTCAGGATTACCGAGGACGGGTACGCTCGCTTCTCCCACGCTCCGAAAGATCGGGTAATTAATCCGCTATAAAAAATAGCAGGGAGGGCTCCCATGCCCTCCCGAAGCGTTTGCCTTCCCAGGGCAGGCCGGCCCCCTTTACTTTGTTGACCTACCGCTGGAGCATGGGAGCTCCAGTTGCTAAGATGGAGAAACCAGCAATCTGACTTCTCTTAGATAAATATAGCAAGTCGGCCAACCTTTAAAGCAACGGAGCAGGCCGGGCAAACTTTTGAAAAACATAGTAGGTTAGCCAACTCTTTAAGCAACGGAGCAGGCCGGGCAACCTTTTAAACAACATAGCAGGCCGGCCAAACTTTTAAACAACATAGCAGGCCGGGTCCCTGTGCCCGGCCGATAGTCTCAATACCAACCACCTATCTAGGAAGGTAGGGCCAACTGCTTATATTAGCTTTGTTTTCTCTGGTAATTGTTCGATAAAACCGCAGGCGATTTCCCCGGCGTGGAAATCGCTGCTTCCGATCTCGGCCTCGCTCCCCATGCTTCCAGAGGAAGCATGGAACCATGCCCGCTCGGCCTCCGATA
>JAGXLB010000194.1 GCA_018334915.1 Candidatus Bipolaricaulota bacterium | reverse complement strand
TTGAATTTATACTGGCCGATAGTTTCTTTGTGGAAGTTGCCATCCTGTGCCCCTCTTTAATTTTCTTCTCAACAATAGATTAGGTTTAATAGGTTAATATTTCAAGTATGATTTTAAATAAGATTAATCTTCATATTCCACCCCTCGGGCAAAATAAAGCGTGCCCGGCCTTGCCTAGCTCGGGGCGATCAAAACAGCTTTAGATGCCCATGAGTGCAAGCCGTTATACCGGTGGTAAGATTTTTGCTGCTATCCCTGGCGAGCTTTAAAATACTATTCCTATTTCCAGAACTTAATTGCAAAAATAGTTGATACTACTAGCCAGCCAGATAGTACAAAGACGTTGGTCCAGAGAGAGTATTCGGAAGAAAACCCAACCATCACCTGTCTGAGCACGGGGACTCAGCCTGCTATTACAAAGCGGGGCTCCGGCCTGCTGGTATAGTCTCGAGCCTCAAATCCCGAGTCATTAACACAGCAGCCCGAGTGCCTCCGCTCGGCCGGCTGGCTGATGGCAACATCCCGGCCGAGCACAGGGATCGAGCTCCTGTTATGGGGTAAGAAGTAACCTCCTGTTCCTGGTGCTGGGGGTGATTTTATGCTAACAAATCTAGGTATTGGAGGTACTTAACTTCCTGGAATATCCGGATTCTTGGCTAACTTTTGGTGAAACAAAAAGAGAATCCACTTCTCCTCCTGACCACGAACTGCAGTATAAGAATTAACCCTGCAGTTTGGGATCGGCAATGTCCCTGATCCCGTCACCGATCATATTGAAGGAGAGAACGGTGATCAGTATTGCGGCCCCGGGAAGGAGTGACATCCAGGGGGCCATAATGAGGTGATTGACCCCGGCCCTAACCATGTTTCCCCAACTCGGAGTTGGAGGAGAGACACCGAGCCCGATAAAGCTCAAATTAGCTTCGATCCTTATTGCAGTCGCTATCCACAGAGTAGCCATTACAAGTACTTCTCCCAGGAGATTTGGAACTATATGACGCAGGAGTATTCTGGTCGGCCTAGCCCCAATCGCCCTTGCTGCCTCTATGTAACTCTCCTCGCGGATTGAGAGAGTTGGCCCGTGGGCAATTCTGGCAAACCGGGGTGCCATGGCAATGCCTATCGCAATTACTAGTTTGTCCAAACCGCTTCCGAGAACTGCCATGATCACCAGCCCCATAACCAGAGTGGGGAAAGATAGCCCAATATCGACGACCCTCATTATTAGCCCTTCAACCCAACCACCCGCGTAACCAGCTATAACTCCGGCCAGTGAACCCATAAACATACCCAGAGCAACTGAAAAAAATCCGACCGTCAGGGAAATACGGGAGGCCCAGATTATCCGGGACATCACGTCCCGACCGTAATTATCGGTGCCGAACAAATGAACCCCACCCGGAGGGTCGTACTGATTTAAGACATCCTGATCCACGGGAGAATAAGGAGATAGAACAGGTGCAAGAATGGCAACCAACCCCACCATAATCGTCATCACCATTCCGACTACGGCGATTTTGTTCTTCCGGAAAGTTCGCCAGATCCTCTTTTTCTCTTCCAAAGTGTTTCCCCCTAATCGTAACGAACCCGAGGATCAACGAACCCGTAAGATAGGTCAGTCACCAGGTTAATGATCACGACTAACCCGGCATATATAGTTAGAAGAGACTGCAACATCAAGTAATCTCGCTGTTTCATGGCCATAACCATAAGTTTGCCCAGTCCGGGACGACTAAAAACAATCTCGGTCATGACGGAGCTACCAATGAGCACAATTGAGTATACACCAAGCACGGATAGTATGGGAACCAGGGCGTTCTTTAAGATATGCTTATAGACGACTATCCTTTCCCGTAAACCTTTGGACCGAGCGGTTGCCACGTAATCCTGACGGAGGATATTTAAAATAGAAGAGCGAGTCATCCTCGTTACGTAGGCAGTCATTATCAACCCCAGAGTTAGGCCAGGTAAAACTAAATGACGAGCTAGACTACGAATGTCGGTTTGTGCTCCCCCGCCGACAGTGGGTAATAAGTTAAGCTGAATGGAAAACAGCATCATCAACAAAATACCCAGATAAAATGCCGGTATGGACAAACCGGCCAGGGAAAACACTCGCCCCAGGTAGTCAACCAATGTATTTCGGCGAACGGCCGTCACTATTCCAAGCGGTATTCCAAGAAGAGAACCCAACAAAACCCCGGTCGCGGTAAGCTGCAAGGTGAACGGTAAGGCATGAACAACCTGACCCCCCACCGGCCTTCTGGAAATAAGGGACTTACCCAAGTTACCTTGAACCAGCCCTTTTAGATACTGAAAATACTGTCTCCACAGAGGTTGATCCAACCCCATCTTCGTTCGAAGGTTTTCGATCGCTTCTTTGGACGCTTGCTGTCCCAGGACGGCGGTTGCGGGATCACCAGGGGCCACTCGTACCAACAGAAATACTAAAGTCAATACCACTAACAGGGTTGGTATAGCCACCAGAACCCTTCGAATTATATAAGATGTCATCTTATTCCCCGCTTGATCGGAAAATCGGGAGGGGGAGAAGCCCCCTCCCGATATATAAAAGACTTAACTCGCCAGGATTCGAGTATTCCACTTAATCTGCGGAGTAAGCGCGAGCGTAGAGTCCAGCTCGTATCCCCAATCCAGCCCTGGCTTTTTGGCGAAGGAGAATCCCAGAGTGGTAATCGGGTAAGCCACCGCGTCAGACAGGATTTCTTCCTGTGTCTCGCCCCAGAGTTGTTTCTGGAATTCAGGATCCTCAGACGTCCGGGCTATTTCGATCAGCTTGTCGATATTATCGATCGTTCCATTGTCGTCCAGATCCACGTCGCCATAATGGGAGAAGTTGGTAATTGCGGTCGGTTTTGTCACTATAGAGGCGGAGTGGTAGAACTGCGTCAGGAGTGAATTGGCAGTTGGGAATCTGGCACAGACGTAAATTACCATCGGATTAACGTCATCCCGAATCTGTGAATGATAGGCCGAGTGATCTATTTGCTTTATATTTACCTTAATCCCTATCTCACTTAACATATCCTGAGCCACTACGAGAGTTTTTTGGTAACTTTCCCTTTCCGTAATCACGACGTCCAGTTCAAATCCATCGGGGTAACCTGCCTCTTCCAGTAATTCTTTTGCCTTATCAAGGTCTCGCTCGTACAATAGACCTTCCCTGGCTACTTCCTCTTTCGTCAATCCTCCAAGATAGTTGGAGGGAATGGGAGAGTAAAGCGGGGTGGTAATTGCGTCCCCGTAGAAGCTATTAATGGTCGGTCTATCCAGAGCGTAGGCAATTGCCTGTCTGACTTTAAGTTTATCCAGAGGCTCCCGGGTAAGATTGAAATGCAAAGTTACGGTCTCACCCGGTCCGAAAACGACCGGCTCAACCCCTTTATAGCTTTGTGCTTTCTCTATCCACGCTTGTTTTCTCAACCCTTCGATTAAATCGAGTTCCCCGGTTCTCAAACCGGACAATCTACTGCTGATGTCCGGCATATAGCGCCAGACGACCTTTTCCAGGATCGGCTCGTCCCGGAAGTAGTCCTCGTTTCTGACAAAAACTGATTTCTGCCCGGGGACGTAGTTATCGAAGGCAAACGGGCCCGTACCCACTGGATGCGTGGTAAAGTCGTCCCCCATTTCTTCCACGGCTTTTTTAGAGACGATAAACCCGCCTGAATAATCCGAAACTAATCCCAGCAAAGACGGTACCTGCTTTTCCAGCGTCAACTTAACCGTATATCTGTCAAGGGCTTCGACATTCTCAAGGTTATCGTAACCCCCGGAATAGGCCGAATGTTCAGGATTAGCGGCCCTCTTGATTGAATACACCACGTCCTCACTGGTCATTTCGTAGCCGTTTGGCTGACCGGGGAAAGGGTGAAATTTTACTCCCTCTCGCAAGTGAAAGGTCCATTCCAGGCCGTCCGAAGAAACCTCCCAGCTTTTTGCCAGATCGGGCTCTATCTTTTCGGGATCCATGTCACCAGGCTCAAACCTAACCAGACCGTTGAAGACCATGTCAACGGCTCCACGATCCTGAGTACCGACAGCTAGATGAGGATCCAGAGTGTTTAAATCCGAAGCCGCGACACCGACGTCCAGGATTTGTTCCTCAGCCAATTCCTCCTGGGCCACAACGGCGGGTGCGATCAGTATTAGAGATATCACACCTACAAGCAAAACTTTCCCCAAATTGAGCTTTGCATTTGTCATTAGTTTTACCTCCTTGGTAAGATGTTGTAATTTTTCCAGTATTTGCACTTACTTTCTTCACTATCAACTATCACCTCCGATTTAGTCTCGCATCGGTTAATTCTATCATAAAAAGTTTCTAAACCACAAATAAACTCCTCACAAAATTCCCACATTTAATTCTCCCTCTATCAGTCGTATAATCCTCTTGATAAATGATTAAACAAGTTTTAGGCCACAAGAGTTCCACTTATTCTATTGAGAAAATGAGATGATTTAAATGTCCGATAATAATGTAAAAATCGACGGGGAAAAATTATATAACGCATTTGCCAAGGGAGCGGAAAAGGTAATTGAGAAGAGGAAATTACTTGACGACATAAACGTATTTCCTGTCGCTGATGGTGATACCGGCAAAAACATGGCCAAGACTTTACGCTCGA
>JAGXLB010000193.1 GCA_018334915.1 Candidatus Bipolaricaulota bacterium | reverse complement strand
GACGACGGCCTCAAGAAAACTTCAGTAGCCATCCACTATCGGGTCCTGCGGGCCTTTTTCAACTGGCTGGAGAGAGACGGGCACATATCGTCTTCACCGGTAAACGGCATAAAAGAACCGAAAACTCCGGACAAGTTCCCAAAGGTACTGAACAAGGATCAGGTCGAGAAGATGTTGAATACCGCAAGAAACTGGAGGAGGACCTGGGCCGGCTACCGCAACTTCACCATGATAACCCTATTTCTTGATACGGGGCTAAGGCTGAACGAGTGTTTATCGGCGGAACTGGACGACCTCGACATGGAGCAGAGGTCAATAAAGGTAAACGGCAAGGGAGCTAAGGACAGGAGAGTCTATTTCGGCAAGAATGCTTCCCGTTGTTTGGTACACTGGTTAAACATGAGAGATGGAGCTGAGAGGATAACTGATGACACGATTTTTATCTCGGAAAGCGGCGAAAAGCTCAAGAGGAGGCATGTACAGCACGTCAATTTACGATGCTAAATCTAGAAAGGAAGGATATAGTATAAATACAGCAGAAGAGCGAAAATTTGAAGATTATATGCATCAGTGGGTTCCAAAGCTGAAAGGTCAAGGATTCAGGAACGTTTATTTTGCTGTGATTTCTGGAAACTTCAATGACGAATCAAAAGATACCTTAAAGAGCTTGAAAATAAGGACGGATATACAAGAAATAGTTTTAGTTGAAGCAGGTGCCCTGACAGAACTTTTAGAACAATTCTTAAGGGACCCTGAATTAAATTTGGGACCTGGTAACAGGGAAGGTGCGGGCATCCAGGATCTCTTTGCTGAGAGCAGGGTGTTGAAAGCTTCTGATGTCAGAGAGGAACTGGGCATATAGACTGTATTTTTCCATATTGATTTTTCAAGAGTATAAAACCGTAGAATATTCGATTATCGTGTCATGAATGGACCAGAAAAAACGATTCCACAAGTTAAGAAAGAAGTGGAAAGAATTGGGAGTGGAGGATCTGAACGACGATAAGCTGGACGAGTATCAGCAGGAATTGAAGAAGTGCAGGGGTTGGAACCGGAAAAGCGGAAGAATGCAGAGAAAGGTCGCTAAGATATTGAAGAAGTACAATGACAGGCTGGAAAAATTATTGAAGGAAAGAGATGCCCTATAAATTAAAGCGATCCTAAAACATCTTTATTGGAGGCAGGAATAATATTTCCTATTGGTCTTAAACTAATCCTTGCCCTGACTTGATATTTATTTTAAGATAATAGGCAGTGTAATTAGGTAATACTCTTCTCTAAAAAACTTAAAATATGAAATCATTATTGAGAGCATTTCTACTTGCCTGCCTTGTTTCAGGACTGTTCTTTGTATTATCCCAGGGATATCCCGCATGGTTCGGTGTTGGTTTCCTAACCTCTTTAGGATTAATATTAATTTCCATTGTTGCTATCAATTGGAACAAGGTTAAACTGGATGAGTGGATAAAGAAGAATTTACAGCTTGATTCAATTACTCCTCGAGGTTCTACCCCAAGAAAGTTTATACAGATCGCAATTATCCTCCTTTCTTTCGTTGCCATCCCCTGGGTAGCACTTATTCTGGAACCTGAAATTTCTCTAAAAATCGGTAGCCTGAGTGGAGTACTTTTAATAGCTCTTCCCGTAATAATTTTTGTTTTGTTTCTGTTATACATTGAAGGTCTAATGGTAGATCTGAATACTAGAGTGATAGAAAATGCAATAACTCCCCTGTACAACCTAGCCCAGGGTAAAATGCAGGTTGATTATTATTATTCGGACTACACTTTCTATTACTTGATCGATGGTGAGGGGAAGCAGGATAAATTTTCCAGAGAGTTTTCGGTACATGCTGAGGAGGACGAAATTTTGGTATTGAAGACCATGAAATTTGGAAAACGGGGCGAAGAATCGGACATGGCCCAGGAGTTTGAAGACCTAGAGATCAAGGAAAGCACTAATAAGGGAGATTTGCTTGTTTATGAAAGTGATAGGAGGGAGGAGGAAAGTGATTCCAATCATTGGATAGGAACGTGTATATTTACTGATCCCATTATCCCAAACGAACTACCAAAAAGAGAGGCTACGGTGAGCGGCAATTGGCCTAACTTGTGGGGTGGATTAAGAGAGAAAGGCTATGACGAGGGGGCTGTAACCCCAGATAAGCTAGTTAAAAATTTAGAAGTAGTGATTGTTTTCCCTCGGGATGTGGAAGAAGCTAAAATAATAGATCACGACCCGGAAATAGAAGTTGAAACAGATTCTGACAGCAGAAACCGGCTACAAAAAATACTAACGATTAAGGAAGCTCAGAAAGATAAAAAATACGAATACGATGTGAAATGCAAAAAGCTCCCTGAGCTAATTGATAACCCAGGGAGCTAGACCTTAATTATCCTCCTGTGCTATCATCAGGGCCATTCTGGAAATTTTCTGACATTTATCTTACCTCCTTATAAGTAAATAAGTGTTATTCTTCTATTTAAATTTTTCAAGTTAGAAAACCTTCTTCTATGTACCGTCATCAGGACCTGCAAAAGCTTTTACCGGACCGAAAAAGTGCCCCAAGTGAAAATCTCCAACACTAATGGTTCCCCTTAAAAATCCTTCACCATTGGAAGGCATAAGGGATAGACACGCTGACGAGAAATTTTGGTTTGTAAAGCGGGTGGGCAGGCTACTTATGTTTGCAGTGAACCCAAGGAAAAGTACTACAGCAAGTAAAAAAATAAAAACTCGAGATATCCTAAGGTCTGAAATAACCTACACCTCCTTTTAGCAGTTTTCACCCATAAAACTTGGGTTTTTTAAAGGTTTTCTACGAGAAAGTTTATATAAAAAATCTCAGGTTTTTGTCAAGTTATTCAAGGAGAAATTAATAACGTTTTGAAGTGACAGATGTCGTACAAATCCGCCATTATTTTTGAAACCAAAACTACCAAGTGTTCTTAGATTATTTAACTCATACGAAACTTACTTTTCTCCCTTCAATATAAATTACTGATCTTATATTTTTTAATGGTATGGTAGATGATGAAATCAAGGATCATATGCCTCCATGGGTCCAAACTTTTGAAGAATTAAAGCGGGAAGTGAGAAAAAAAGACAGATCTTAATCTACTTCTATAAGTTAATTTTTTAAACTCTCAAATCTAAAAATAATTAGTCGGTTTATAGTTTGAAAAAATATGGCTATTGAGTTAAGAGCACCACAGTTCTGGCCGTAATGTCTCGGCGCCCGCACCAGTATCCACACCCGTAGTGCGTCAAGTGAAAGGTGCTCTTTCTGCCAAGCCATATATTGAAATATGAGCAGGGTTTTGTATGAGCATCCACAAGGTTGGCTACAGGATAGAAAATGTACCGTTTCAGCCAAAATGTCAGGATTTTGCCGATTCCAAAGACACCACTTTTGACCCTTCACGGTTGAACGACCTCTCTTAGTTTGTTAATTTTCTGTCGTCTTTCAAGTGTTTGTTCTTTTAACTTCTCTCGTCGTTCTTTAATCTTCTCGGCAACTCCATCGTATTTCTGCTGTGGCGTGACCTGACCGAGTGCTTCGTGTGGTCTCTCGTAGTTGTAGAAGAGTATAAACTCTTTTATGCCTTTCTTCGCGGCAAATGGATTGCCGTAGCCTTTCGGAAAAACGTCCTCATCTTTTACAGTCCTATGGTATCGTTCGATCTTGCCGATAGTCTCCGGGTGATTGTAGGCCGTGCGGAGATGATCGGTATCTAGGTCCGAAAGCGGTTATTTTTGCAATAAACATACAGAACCCATAGTGTTAACTAATCATGAATAAAGAACTGCTTTTAGTCAAGCGAAAAAAGGCCAAAAAGTTACACGATCAAGGCTACTCGATAAACAAGATCGCTGACAAGTTGGTCTCCAACTGGTCCTCGGTAAAAAAGTGGATTGAGATGAACGACGTAACCCAAGATAATAGAGGTTGGGAGAAAGGCAACCTACGGGAATACGACAATGAAGTAAAAGAACGGGTAGTCGAGATAAGGAAAAAGCTCCGTAAAGAACAAAGCTACTTCTTCGGACCTCAGGTAATCCGGGCAAACTACAAAAAACTCTACCCGGATGAAAAGGTACCGACGATCTATTTTATCGCCAAGACGCTACGGGAGGAAGGGATGACTACCGGAAAAGACGACACACGAAAAGAGGACGGCTCCGAGTACATGAACTATCCCCAACGGACCCTGGACAAGTTAGGCAAGGTAGTGGAGGGAATAGACTTCATCGGTCCCAGATACATCGAAGATCAATCACAGGGAGTCCACTTCCTGGCGAGAAAATACATCCGCCCCTACCAGTACGGGTTGATGACCAGAATAGACGGACAGACTACTGACGAAGCCTTAGAAGTGTTAATAGAGGACTGGCAGGACCATCCCCTCCCGGAAGTGCTAAGACTGGATAACGATCCCTCCTTTGGCCTCTACAGTAGACATGACAGACACATCGGCAGGTTCCTGAAAGCCATACTAAACTTGGGCATCACTCCCATCTATTCCGCCCGCTCCCAGCCGTGGAACAACGGCAATACCGAAGGCTACAACTCGGTCTTTGCCAGGAAGTTCTGGGAGAAGCTAAACTTCTCCGACGAAGAGGAGATAGATACCGAAATCAAGAAGTTCA
>JAGXLB010000192.1 GCA_018334915.1 Candidatus Bipolaricaulota bacterium | reverse complement strand
ACCTGGTTGCAACGGAACCAACCAACCTGTGAAAATCGCTATGTCAAAGATCAAAAATGGTAGGATCGCCAGATTTAGGTACTTTAGGTTCAATACTAGAGTCATCCAGAGCATTGCCTTTTTCATTCGGAGAAGCAGGAGAAGACATGGTTCTATATTTGAAGATGCTCCTGACAGATCCTAGAGGTCTAAATTTGCGCAATAAAGTGTGTCATGGACTAGGAAATACTGCTAATTTATGTAATTATCAAGTTGCGGACAGAATTGTTCACGTACTACTTTGTTTGTCATTAATTAGATTTGAAGAAAAAGCAGAAAGTAAAAATTAGTGTTAAAGTTGTATGCTCTAATGTGTGCTACCCAGTAGAGTTTTTTCGAGAGTAGTTATCGAACTATGCGTAAGCAGGGTTACTCAAGCCAAGCGATTTCTTACTTACCTTAATTTTTAGTTTGTACAAAACCCTAATTTATTTTAAAATGATGATCAGGTTTAGAATTTACAAATTAGAATTAGTATGAAAAATAATAATCGACACCTTTGCTGTTACTTGTCGGGTAAAGTTTATTATGGAAGCCTAGCCATTGCATTGTTGTCAATAACTGTTGGGATTATTTCTTATACCCGCCAAGTAAGGATTCCCCAGAGTGATATCTGGACTTCTATAGTGCAGTTTCCAGTCCTAGACCCTATGCTCCTGTATGTATTATCTTTTGTTTTTGTTTTTATATACTGGTATTTAGCCCATTATGATTTTGAGAATAAAAGAAAGTTATTAGTCAGTTTGGCAATATTTGGATTTCTTGGAGTTTCTTGGACCTTTATAGAATATTATTTAATTGAGTCTATCTGGTTAAAACCAGCACTTAACTATATTCGACCAGAAGAAGGTGTTTTAGATCACCCCCTTATCAGTAAATGGGTTTCTAGTCAAATACTAGGTAGCAGTAGCCCGGAAAGCACTGGAGCGCCTTCTGGTTTTGTTTTGAGACAACTTTTTGTGACGTTATTTGGCCTCTCAATATTATCCGGCAGGAAGCGTCGTAAGTTAGGTCGCAGTGCTTTTGGAGTATTTCTAATTTTAACATTGGCATGGGTAATTTTTTCTAGGGTTTATTTACGTCATCATTTCCTATTTGACGCGATGCTTGCTGTTGGAATTGGAACGATAATATTCTGGATTGGCTTTCTGCCTGGTAATGCCCTTCGTCTTTGGTTTTATAGTAAATTCTTTAGTAAAATAAATGAGAGTAAAACGAGATGTTGGCGCCTACTTGCCGACCGTTCTAAATCTCTTGTTCCTTTTTATCTGATTGTAGTATTAATTACATTCGTAATTAGTGGAGACTCGGCCATGTGGGGAATTTTGATTCCAGGACTTCTACTTTTGGTTGGTTTAACTCTCAAATTCAGCCGAGCACAATTAAGGAAGGGATGATTTATGTCTTTTGGTAGTTATTTGATTCAAGGTACCCTTTCTATACTATTTACTAGTATTTTTTTGGTTGTTTTGATTGATCCAATAAAAGAGTTTCTTTCAGAGTTATACGGACCTTTGTTGTTTGCGCCGCTTCCAGAAGAAAATAATGGAGTACTTCACTCGTTACGCTTATTTACTGCACCTACCCTCCAGTTAACGGCAGTTTATTTTTCTTTTGGATTACTTACTTCTGTATCGGGTGGTACAGTGATAGCACTACCCATTATAAGCTTTGGAGATATGGGAGGAGAGAACAGTTATACATTTCTCTTGATATGGATGTTGTCTGGTATAATTATAGTTATGGGTATCCGTTTGTTTTCACTGTTGCAATCTACAGCACCAATCACTTGGATCACGTTTTATTTAACTATCGCTATCAGTATTTTCCTTCCTGTTCTTAGGTTTTTATCGCCAGGCTACATAAAAACCGTTACTGATAAAGTATTTCAAATGGAGGGAAGTATAATTGATGGATCAAGGGTGGTTAGTGGATTACAACGAGTTGAAGTCATAGATCGCTTAATAGTTCCCGGCCTTGTCTTGGCATTAATTGCTGTCGTTGTGACGGAACTGTTGGCACGATATGCTCTTCATTCGCATTTACGTACTGTGCCCTTATCTCTTTTTGATGAATACAGGGAATCTTTTTTATTGCATGAACAAAAGCTCTCCAGGAAAGGAGTTACAAATCTATATAAAGAGAGGTTGGACCAAGTAAAAGAGGCCACTCCAAATGAATCACTTGAAATTAGATGGGTGACTTATTCTGCCACTAAAGGGATAGTTGAAAAAATAAATGATTTAGTAATCAATAATGATGTTAGCTGTAAAATTATAACTCTAGAGGATAATTGCGAGGATGTTAGATCTAGTTTGTCGGAAAGAGCAAAAAAAAGCATTGAAATTGCCTCTGTTCCAAAAAAACGCCTTCCCCATCCGAGATTCATGACTATTGGTCATCAAGAAGTACTTTCGGCAATGCCAGTGCCACCAAGGGATCTTAAAAAACCAACTGATTCTCCATCCAATATGGGGTTTTTATCTAGAAGACCTGATTGCGTAGCGAGGTTTAGGAATGTGTTTGATGATGTAGTTGAAGCCCACCAGTTATTTTAGCGAGGGGTTATAGGTGTCGGGCACTAGAACAAGAAGCTTCATAAAGTTATAGAGGGCTCTGGTCGACGGGCTTTGGATTACTACTTTCTGTCCTTCCATACTTCGACTACACTCAACCCACCGAACTCCTCCATAACAAAACCGATCATCCGGCAGTTCAGGCGGTCCATCGCTAGCCTGCTCCCGCCCCGCTCTATCGGTTAAAAACGACACATAGAAGCATATCTTATTCCTTTAGTGGGCTAATTTACCCGTTATTTGCCTTATCTTCCCGTTTTACCTAAAATCGCTCTAATTATGATCACCGAACAACGTCAAGCACTGCGCTGACTGAAGGTCTGATCTTTTACAAGATAGGACACTAGCCATCACGTTCTTGGTTGAAGAGGTTAGATATATAAAGCTTTCAGCTGGTCGGGCATTATTAGTTTGTTTTTTCATGAAGCTCACCATTTTCCAGAAGGACCGTTCTCTCCGCAATTTCGGATAGTTCTTTGTCCTGGGTGATTAAGATCCGAGTACTCCCAGAAAATTTATTCTTGAAGGCCTTCACCACGATCTTTCGAGCGTTTTCATCAAGGTGAGTGGTGGCCTCGTCAAAGATCAATATATCCGGATCTTTTAGCAGGCATCTTGCTATTGCGATTACTTGCTTTTGTCCTCCGGAGAGATCCCTGCCGGACTCAGAAATGGTGTTGTTAGATATATCTTGGCTAAAAACTTCGTTGAATCCACTCCGCAATAACGCCTGTTTTAAGGACTCCTTACTTGCTTCTGGATTTGCTAGCCTAACGTTTTCCTCTAGGGTTCCTGAGAAAAGAAGAACTTCTTGAGAGACGATCCCCACACGTTTTCGTAAGGAATCTATGTCGTACTCGTGAAGTTCGAGGCCATCTAATAAGATCTCTCCAGAATAGTCTGGATAAAACCCCAAAAACAACTTTACCAGAGTTGACTTACCTGCTCCATTTTTGCCCAGTAGTGCTACACAATCCCCTGCGTCTATCGAAAGATTACAGTTCCTAAGAACTTGGCCATCGGATTCATCATAAGAGAAGTTTAGACTGTTGAGTTTTAACTTCCCTTCAAGTTTACTTACTCGCTTATCTCCCCAAAGCTCCTGCTCAGAACTCTCCTCAAATATTTCCGCCAGCCTTTTCAGTGCGACCATTACTGGCTGGAAGGTCAAGGCAAGACTGCCAAACAGTTGCATGGGTACGAAAAGCTTTCCGGAATAGCTCGCCAGTGCCACGTAGTCTCCCATGGTGAGTTGGCCTCTGGCAATATATACCCCGGAAAGAACCAGAACGATAACCCCCGCTGTTTTATTGAGTAGACCAAGCGTCTGGGTTCCTATCCCCGAAGTTACGGATTGTCGGACCCTTTGCTTTGCCACCGCAGAGAATTGTTTGGCGAGTTCTTTGGATTTTCTCCTCCCCGCAGTGGCTTTTTTGATCTCCGGGGCGCCTGAGATGGTTTCCTGGAGGTTTCCTCGTGTCTCCGCGGAGGTTTCCATGAGTTTCCGGGAGATAGATCTCAGCTTTTCACTCATAGTTTTCGTGACGAAATAGAACAGTGGAAGGAAGATTAGCATGATATAGGTTATCTGACGGCTAAGAACAAACATCACCCCGACCGCTCCGCCGAATTGAATTAAGCTTGAAATGAACTTGAATACCGTGGGAGAGAAGATCTGGGTTAATGAGCCCACTTCGTTCATACGCTTGGTCCAGTAGCCGCTCTTCTTTTTGTCAAAAAATTTTATCGGTGAGCTTATGAGTCTTCCCAGTGCTCGCTCCTTGACTTTTACCACAAATCTGTTACTGGTTCGAGCGTATAGAACCTGGGATCCGATCCGCAGAACCGTAGCAGTCAAGTAGAAAACTACGGTAAGAGAGCCGAAGTAGATAATCTTCCCGACGTCATTGGCTCTGACCCCCTTGTCGAAGATCAACTTGCTAAAGTAGGGTGGAGCCAGGGCAGCGAAGC
Organism: Candidatus Bipolaricaulota bacterium; assembly: GCA_018334915.1. Taxonomy (GTDB): domain Bacteria; phylum Bipolaricaulota; class Bipolaricaulia; order M55B111; family M55B111; genus JAGXLP01. The sequence goes on along the minus strand of JAGXLB010000192.1, from coordinate 82 downwards.
TCACAATCACGGTCAATAAACCCATTAAAGCTAGCTTCCATTTGAGCTGAAGGATTGGCTCTTTGATGTGTTTTAGCTGGCG
>JAGXLB010000191.1 GCA_018334915.1 Candidatus Bipolaricaulota bacterium | reverse complement strand
CTTCACTAAGGATTTCTATTGCAATATCTCCGACATACTATATTATTATGTTGATTTATCTTCCCGTCTCTAAACGGAGGAAAGATGAAAAACAAATCTTGTACCAGCACGAAGGTTTTTTCTCGCTTGCCTTCTTTGTTTTTAATACTTTTGTTGCTCTTCGCCGGATCAACATTTTTAAGCCTTAATGCTTTGGCTGAAGACAATTCTATTGGTTCCGGGGCTATACTGAGATCCGGCTTCGGCGCCAGGGCCCTCGGAATGGGCGGTGCCTATGTGGCAATTGCAAACGACTACTCCGCTCCCTACTGGAACCCGGCGGGAATCACCAGGGCGAACTCAATCTATCTCGGGGGCATGCGTTACGACAAATACGGCCTGGGGTTAAATCTAAATTATCTCTCGGGCGGGCTGTCATTGTCCAACCGGGACTCGAAAGGTAGTCCTTTCCTCCCGACGCTAAATACTCCATTGATAAAAGGAATATCTTTCTCCGGAACTTACCTCGGTTTTTCAACGGACGTCCGGACTCTGGGGCCCGGGGGAAGCGAAATACCGATAACTTACGGCGAGCGGTCCTTTCTGGCAACCGGCGGGATCTCTTTTCCGCTCGTGGGATCGATTGCGGTAACCGGGAAGAATTACAGCTACAGCGCACCGGACGCCGGCGTGGACGGACAGGACGCATCGGCCAGCGGTCTGGGTTTCGACCTGGGATATCTGGTCGAGCCGATGGAGGGACTAACCGTAGGGCTGGCGGGATTCGACTTGACCGGGACCAAGGTAAATTGGAAGAACACGCCGACGGAACCGACGGATATCGTTCCGGCACGTTACTCAGCCGGTACCGCTTACCGGGTGAAATTCAACAGCTCGGTCATACCGGATTTGCTTGAAGGGAGCCTTACCGGCTCGGGCCAGTACTCGTTTGGGGCCGGAATAGCTAACAAGATCAGGATGGGGCTGGAGTACAGTTCCAGGTATTTCTCGATTCGGGCAGGAGCCATCAAACCAGAAGGAACAGATCCTTACTTCACCGCCGGAGGGGGACTACAGGTACAGTTCCTGACCGCAGACCTGGCCTGGATTCAGAACAATACTATTGAAGGGGAAAATACCACTGACACCATAGTGTTTTCGACAGAATTTCAGTTTTAATGTCCTTCATTCCGGTCCAATTTAATCAAAAGCTCGCTTTGGATTAATTTATGAACCACTACTCTAACTGGTTGAATTCAAAAATATTTACCGTTCTACTGGTTATTTTCGTTCTTTTAATTTCGTTCCTTTTACCCGTCCAGGGTCGGGGCAAAGAGCGAGTGCCTCCGGACAAACCTCCGAAAACCCCCAACCACAACCCAAAGATAGAGACACGATTAGAACGAATTTCCACGACCGCCAGCCAGGCAAAACCCAGAGCAGTTCGAAATACGGCTCCGGGTTCGGGGATTGAGCTGACGAGATCAAATCTTGTAGACGTGATAGTAGAAGAAAAGACTGGCAGTACTATTTCCCAAACCGCTTTAAGAAAAGTAGGAGGGGAGGTCCTTGGCCAAACCGGAAACCTCAAGAAAGTCAGACTTCCGGTTGACCGGATCGTAGATATGGCCGAAAACCTGGAGGGGATAAGGTACGTCCGTTCTCCTTACACCTCAACAACTCTTGGGTATAACTCAACCGGGTCAAGTTCGTCGTATACCTCCAGAGGTACAAACTTGATCGGGGGCGGTCTCTACCACGCCAATAATTATCTCGGAGAAGGAGTAAAAATAGCGGTGATAGACCTGGGCTTCGGGTCGCTCGACCTCGCAGAGGAAGCGGGCGAGATACCGGGGGAAGTCATAGAAGATACCGAGGATTATACGGGAAGTGGAATTTACTCGGGTACGGCCCACGGAACCGGCGTAGCCGAAATAGTCCACGGGGTAGCGCCGGAGGCGAATCTGTACCTGAAGAAGATACGGGACGAAGTAGACCTGGGAGAAGCAACCGCCGATGCGATTTCTCAGGGAATCGACGTAATAGTTCATTCCGTGGGCTGGTTGAACACGAACTTCGGGGACGGCACTGGAGTAATAGCCGAGATCGCCGAAGACGCTGCAGAGGCGGGGATACTGTGGGTCAACGCCGCGGGCAACTCCGCCAGGCGTCACTGGGAGGGTCAAGCGAGTGATCGTGACGAAGACGGGTGGGTCGAGTTCGAAGGTGGTAAGGAGAGAATTACGGTTAAGAACGAGATTGGCCGGGATATCATGGTTTACCTTACCTGGAACGACTGGCCGACAACCGGGTTGGACTTCGACCTCTACCTCTACGACGAAGACGGAAACCTGGTGGGCTCTTCGGATAACCACCAGACGGGAAACGAGCCGCCCGCGGAGCAGATTACTCACTCCGCCTCCTCCGGGGAATACTACCTGAAAGTATCCGGGCCGGAGGATTCTAGCGACGTAGATTTAGAAATTTACAGCCTGAACCAGGCCCTGGAACCTAGGGTGGATCGGAGCAGCGTCATGGCTCCGGGAAATGCCGAAGGGGTTTTTACCGTAGGGGCGATAAACGAGAGCAACTGGGTTAACGGGCCGATAGAGCCCTATAGCTCGCGCGGTCCAACCTACGACGGCAGAATAAAGCCCGATTTAACGGGAATAGACGGAATTACTCTCTATACCTATCGGAGCTTTCTGGGGACTTCCGCAGCTGCCCCCTCCGTGGGAGGCGCGGGGGCGTTGATACTTTCTCGATCTCCCGAACTCGATCTGACCGAGCTGAAGGAGGCCCTGAACCAGAACGCGAAGGACCTGGGAGCGACCGGACCGGACAATACTTACGGAAAGGGAAGGATAAGATTAATATTTAACAACCCTTCGGTCTCGCGAGCGCTGGAGACCAGCGACGATTCAATCAGCCCGGGAGAAATACTGACCGTCAGCTCAACGGCAAAGATGCCCCTAACACTTCAGGGAGGGTTGACGGTTGAGGAATCCGTCCCAAAGCCGCTGGAAATACAGGAGGTAGTCGCGCCTGGTACCCCTGTTGAAGTGAGCGATAGGGAGGTCAGGTTCGACTGGTCGATCGTGGAGCCGGGAACTTCAAAAGAGATAGTTTATAAGGTATTGGTCCCCGAATCTATCGATTCCGGGGAGTACGAAATAACCGGAACGATAAACGGCAATTCCACCGAATCGACCGAACTAACCGTTTCTACCGAGGTATCGAAGGTAAATGAAGACGCTCTAATTTTAGAAGGGGCACGAGCGGTGCTCGACGACTTCTCTTCCTCTACTGAGTTCATAGCTTCAGGAGAAAACGTCTATGAAATAAGAGTTAAGGTTTATAACCTCCTGGGCAAAGAGGTCTTCGACAGCGACTGGAGAGAGGGAAATACTTTCCAGTGGAATTTACTCGACGACGGGGGAGAATCCGTACCAAATGGAGTCTACCTGTATTTCGTTACCGTCAAAGGACCGGGCGGAGAGATAGAGAGAAGTGAATTGAATAAAACGCTGGTATTGAGGTAAACTCTATACTTCCAGGCCTGCCGTCAGGATAGGTAAACATGTAGAACTATATTTTTCGGTAAATCTCGCACAGTTACTACCACAACAAAAAAATCAGACAGTTCGCCCTAAGCGCGCACGGGATTAAACATCTATCAGGGTTAGTCAACACCTACCCCGGCTATCGCAGGATACGGGTTAGAGGCATACTAAGGTTGGAACACCCCGTTTATCGAAAACTCGCATTTTTGCAAAAAACCAGTCAAAGTTCAGCACCACATAGAAGAACCCCTGATCCAGCCGGAAAAAATAAATCCTCCCCGGCCGGAAGACCGGAGAGGTGTGGGTTCAAATCAGTTACCGATTTTGACCTCGTGCTTGTTAACTAACTTCCACTTCTATACTCGTTGTATCCGATGCAGGGGTGTCGTCTGTAACTGTGAGGTAGACCGTGTAAGTATCCGAGGAGTCAAAACTTCCCGTCTGAACCTCTTCATCCGGAGATGAACCTAAAGTAAATTCGTCCGGAAACGTCCAGTCATAAGAGATGATCTCGCCATCCGAACTGCCCGGCTCGGAACTGGAACCATCAAACTCCACCTCGTCACCGGCACTTATAGAATCAGGCGATTTTTCGATATTTGCTTCGGGGACGTTTGTTAAAGTCCCACAACCAGTCAACATAAAGACCAGAGATACGACCAGAACTGACAATAAACCGATCGACAGAATACTACGATACTGTTTTTTCACCTATTTCGCCTCCCACTACTTTAAATTATTTTGAATTACCCCTTCATTTTCGACCAAGGATCAAAAACTATCTCGCCAAATGTACTAAATTTACCACTAAATACCTATCTTTGGTTTTACAGGATCAAAAAAATTATACCAGACCATAAAAACCCTACCAACTATTTATAACAATAATTTATAACTGATTGCAAAATAACAATTAAGGTCAACTGACACTTGTTCGAGTTACATGTGTTCCGAAGGGGTATGCCCGGGGTGGGGGCCCGACCTGCTAGGGATGCTCTTACCGAGCAGCGCGGGCTCCCATTGCCCGCGCGGGTTGTCGGTAGTGAAGTATCGGCCGGGCACGGGGACCCGGCCTGCTATGTTCTACGAGGGTATCGGATGTCGGCGATAGATCTGGGTCGCACCGCAAA
>JAGXLB010000035.1:14197-17758 GCA_018334915.1 Candidatus Bipolaricaulota bacterium | reverse complement strand
TGTCAGTTCGGGGCTTACGTACCTTGTGTCGTTGATCACGTGAGAAACTGTGGTAATTGACACGTCTGCAAGTTTCGCTACGTCTTTCATGGTGGCCATTTACTATCTCCTCCACAATCGTTTGCGCAATCGCTTAAATATAACAAAGATTTCTAAGCGCTGCAAATCGGAGCCTCGTGAGAAATCAAGTTGGAAGATCGTACTTTTCTTATTTTGGATTGTTGGATTTAGGTGGAATTAGTCCGTATGATGAGAACGTGAAGTAAAATGTCTACGGGAGGGTACGATCAGTGCTCGAAAGCTTGAAAAGCGATGATTTCTGGAAAATCGCCAGACGTTATTTCGTATTGAACGGGTTCGACGGCATTCTGACCGTCCTCGGTATTACGGCAGGGTCCTTTTCGACCCAGGTGGCAAATCCGAAGGTACTGATTACGTCCTGCCTGGGTTCCGCGATAGCGCTCGGCGTATCCGGGGTCTCCGGTGCCTACATAACCGAAAAGGCGGAAAGGCTAAAGAAGTTCAAGGAATTACAGAAGGACATGTTGTCCGAGCTCGAGGATTCCGTCCATAAAAAGAACGTGACCCAGAGATCTATAGCCATATCAATAGTTAACGGGGCATCCCCCTTTTTATGCGCTTTGCTCTCGACCGTGCCTTACTTTTTCCCTCTTTTCGGTATCGTAACCATGGAAATCGCCTACTATGCTTCGGCAGGAATAGCTTTATCACTTTTGGGGTTGCTGGGAGCCTTCTTGGGAAAGATCTCGCGCGAAAGTCTCATCACCTTCGGACTTAAGATGATTGGTGTGGGCGTTCTCACGGCTGTACTTTCTCTCACCCTGGGAATTGGAGGATGAGAAAATTCGCATCCAGCTGTATCAGCTACTAGAAAACTTCGAGCGGTCGCTTTCGTGGATATTTGTACTTAATTCCTGCACCGCCGTTGTATTAATGGACTAGTTTAAGTTAATATTCTCGTTTAATGCCGGGTTTTGTGACGGCACTCCCCCGATTAACTGGCAGCTGATATAACCTTAAATTCTGGAAATAGACGAAATCCCGGCAGCCTGGTAAACGGGTGTAGGGCTTGAGATAAAATTAAGTCATTGGTCGTGAGTTATTTCCGCTTTCAGACAACGGTAAAATAATTGGGTTATATTTATCCTGTCGTAGTGATATAAGAGTTTAACAGTCCCTTTAGCTTCTCTTGCCTCCCTGATTCAAGTTCGATAGGCTCACTTACTTTTTCCCTCACGTGTTCTTCCAGCACTTCAAAATCCGTATCGGGATCCTTTATTTTTTCTCCTATTTCTCCCCTAAAGCTAGAATAGCGTTCTCTCGCAAATTCTTCCAGTACGCCATCTTCTTTCAATCTCTGAGCTACCTTCAGACCAAAAGCGAAGGAGTCCATACCAACAATGTGTCCTAGGAAAAGGTCCTGGGCCTCGAAGGATTCCCGTCTGACTTTGGCATCAAAATTCAATCCTCCCGGAGCCAGCCCACCGTTTTTGAGTATTTCGTAGGCAGCCAGTGTAGTGCCGTAAACGTCCGTCGGGAACTGATCGGTATCCCACCCGAGCAGTAGGTCCCCCTGGTTGGCGTCAACGCTTCCAAGTAGGTCGTTTTCTCGGGCGTAGGCCAATTCGTGGTGAAAATCGTGGCCGGCAAGCGTTGCGTGATTTGCTTCAATATTGGCTTTGAAGTGATCTTCCAGGTCGTATTTTCTCAGAAAGGCTGCCACGTGTTCGACGTCAAAATCGTACTGGTGTTTTGTCGGTTCCATTGGCTTTGGTTCAATCAGTAGTTGTCCCTCGAAACCTATCTTCTTCGCGTGATCTACGGCCATTGCCAGAAAACGAGCAAGGTTGTCCTGCTCAAGGCCGAGGTCGGTATTGAGGAGTGTCTTGTAACCTTCTCTGCCACCCCAGAATACGTAATTTGAACCGCCCAGCCTTTTCGTAACTTCGAGAGCTTTTTTAACCTGAGCCGATGCGTAGGCGAAAACCTCGGCATTTGGAGATGTTGCTGCTCCGTGAGTGTACCTCGGATGCTCGAACAGGTTGGCCGTGCCCCAGAGTAGCTCTACGTCGTATTCTTCCATCAGCTTTTCGATAAGAGAAACGATCTCGTCCAGGTTCTCGTTTGTTTCGGCCAGTGTCTCTCCCGGTGGGGCGACATCCCTATCGTGAAAACAGAAATAGTCCAGTCCCATCTTCCCCATAAATTCGAAAGCCGCTTCAGCCCGAGCTCTGGCTCTATTCATGGGGTCGTCTATTTCATCCCACGGCCTGGTTATCGTTTTTGCTCCAAAAGGATCCGCTCCCCTGGCGGTAAAAGAGTGCCAGTAGGCGACTGAAAACCTCAACTGATCGGACATAGAAGAGGAACCGACGGTTTCTTCCGGGTTGTAATGTTTAAACGAGAGAGGCTCTTCTGATCTCCGGCCTTCGTATTCAATTTTTCCTATCTCTGGAAAATATTCTTTCATGTTGCTTCTTACCTCCTAGTAGTTAGGTTTGGTATCCGGTGCGGCAGTCTCGAGAATTTCTACGTTTCTTAGTCCTTCTTCTCCCGGGACTTCGGGATTGCGATCCTGGTTGATAGATTCGATGAAATCCCTTATTTCTCCTTCATAGGGGTTTTTCTGGGTAAAATTTAAGTCTTCTTTGTTGAGGGTAATAGAACCTCCTCCGTGAGGACCCAGGGTATCTAGGGCGATTGCGGAACCCTTCCTTCCGTATATCTTAAATTCAGGCTCCGATTCGAATAAAACCGAAGTAGTTAACTCCGCCGTTGCACCGGATTTGAACCTTAAATTTACCATTGCTGTTTCGTCGTGGGGGCTGTTCCAGTAATTGTTAGTTATAGTGCTATCTATTTCCTCGACTTCACCGCAAGGGGGAAGTGCTGCCCATCGAATGAGATCCAGCCCGTGTGTACCAACTCCTGCTAGGCCCCACCACCTACCCACTTCGTCGTGGGCTCTCCAGTTCGAGTCGTCCTCCGCCATAAATGTCCACTGGATTCTAAGGTGTTGGAGTTCTCCTAGAACTCCGTCATGAACCTTCCGGATGAGTTTCCTGTGACCTCTATGCCATCGCAGGTGGTAAGCCACTCCAAGCTTTACCCCATTTGACCTGCAATACTCTATCAATTCTTCCCCGCCTTCGGATTTTGCCACCATAGGTTTTTCCATCAGCACGTGCTTTCCGGCTCTGGCTGCTTTTATCCCGTTTTCCCTGTGTAACCGGTCGGGCGTCGAAATAATTACTGCGTCTAGATCGGGGTCCTTCAGCATCTCTTCGTAATCGTCGAGTGCCGGGTCGGGGGCCTCGGCGCTGTGTTTGGCAGCGAACTTTTTTGCCCTCTTGATACTCCTGCTGGTCACGCTCCAGAGCCGCGCTCCTTCGACCTCGTTTATTGCAGGAGCTAGGGACCTGTCGGCGATGTTTCCCGGCCCGACTATTCCGAAATTAATTGTCATAGCTTCAACCTCCAGTTCATCAATTCTAGGGATTAATAGGAAGAGTGCAAAATTGTTATTTATTCTTCAATCTC
>JAGXLB010000035.1:5527-13672 GCA_018334915.1 Candidatus Bipolaricaulota bacterium | reverse complement strand
GACTGAAAAGGATTTTCCTGAACGGTTTTCAAAGTGAGGATTTTACATGTAAAATATGAGGTTATCCGGTAGCCAGGTAGGGGACAGAGAGCAGATATTCGTGACATACGGATAAATCCGCCGTTGGTGAAAGAACTGAGCTAGTAAGTCTTTTTCAGGAATCGCCGACCATTTCGCACTCGAAGTTTACTTAGTTCGGGGTAAAAGGACAAGCGGCTATACAGGACGAACAATCGCTACCGTTTTCGAGCCAGAACTGGTAGCAACTATAATGATCGACGGGCCATCTGAAAATCCCTTCGTTGTTAGAAGGACACGCCCTTCCAGTTTCTGGTTCGGTTTTTTCTGATATTGCGTCTACCTCGCAGGCCCGGGCACAGAGCTTACAGCTGTAACATTGACTCAGCAGTGGAGTATCAACCGGATCGTCCTCAAGGAGTTCCATGTTGGTGAATACCTTGCAGATTTTTACACAGGAGCCCAGTTCCGAGGTTATAAGTAGGCCGTTTCTGCCAAGACGACCGAGCCCGGCATCCACTGCCAGAGGAATACTCAACGCTCCATCGTTCCCCATCGGGGCGGCCCGGTAGCCCAGTCTGCGGATAAATTCGCTTAGGCAGGATATCAGGAACGCCATTTTCGAATACGAAACCGCAGAGGCTCTTGCGGCTGGGAAGCCGGGTGATTTCCTTATGGGTGCGAGTTCAATCGGGACTATCATAACCACAGCGTAATCGTAGTCCAATAAGTGGTCTACAGGGTTCCCGTCCCGATCCGTTTTGTAGACCCATCTTTTATCGACTTCCGTCACTCCGACCAGGCTGGCTCCATAGTCTAAGGCAGCTTGTTTCACTTCCCGTGTTAGCACCTCGGGATCACGGCTGGGTGGGGTTAATATGGGTTTGTCCATAATATTGTTGCTGTGGTCGGGCGTTTTTGGTTCAAAAGCTTCCGTAAAATAATCGTAGACTGACCAGCCTCCGATAGCCCGAGCCAGTTCAAAAGAACTGTAATTCTCCTCTTTATCTAGAACCCTGTCGATCCGGCTATATATACCCTGCCGGAAAAACGGGGCCTCTTCGTCGTGCTTCACTCTGCCGAATACGTTATCTCTGCGGTCGAATCGGCTAAACTCATCTTCCTCGATTAGTGAGTCAGGAAATTTTCTCTCCATCGTATCTCCTTTTAGCCGTAAAGTATAATATGCCCGATTAGGGGTCTTTTGCCCTTAAACCTTACCAAAAAAGCTGGTTGTTTCACTTGGTTCTATCCTGCAACCTATTTTTTATCTTTTCCCGGTATTCCGGGAAGTAATCCTCGATGGTGGTGAGGTTGAACCTTGATAGAATGGATTCTTTTGGTTCCCGTTCCAGTAGAAACTTGAAAGATTCTTTCACGAGATCGTGAGCACCTGTATTTGTAGGTGAAAGTCGATTCAGGTCTTCTTTGGCTACTGTAACTTTGTGTTTTGTAGAGGAGCCTTCATCTACTTCTACGGAGAATACAATGTCTTTATCGGTTTCAGAGTTTTGCTCAACCTTTACTTCTTCCATTTCTATCACCCCATAAAAGATCGGGTAAATACCGAAAAAAACAAGGTTGCTTTCTGCTTGCGTTCTCATTGAGCAAGATTTAAACTTTTTTAACAAAGTTTTTTCCGATCACTGCAAATCCCTGTCCGCCTCAAGATTGTACTATTAATGCTGCCCAGGTGAAAATTGATGAATTTATATAAAGCGATAAACAGACGTCGGTCGATAAGAAATTACGGCGAAACTGGGCTGTCAAAAACTCAGCTGGATGAAATCGAAAAAAGCGTCAATGAAAGCAGGGAATTATTTTCCGGAGTTTCGGTTGATGCCTACCTGGTAAGGGATGGACAGTCTCTACAGCAAGACATATCGGGAATAATTGCAGACTACGGAAAGGTGGAGGCTCCGCATTATTTAGTTTTGACCTCCGAGGATACGCAAAAGGGTTTTGTGGAAACCGGCTACAGGTACGAGTTCATAGTTCTTGCTCTGGCGGCACAAGAGGTAGGCACTTGCTGGATAGGAAAAGGATTTCGGGACGAGGAGCTGAGCAGGCACGTCCAGATTCCGAGGGACCAGACGTGCACTACTTTAATTGCCCTAGGGCCTTTGCCGGCTGGTGACAATCTTCACGAAATCGAAGATCCAAAACGAAAAGAACTAAGTCATTTTCTGATAAACGGTGATCCGAATTGCTTTGACGAGGCGACACTGAAGATAGTTGATTGTTTGAGAAGATCCCCCTCATCGCTGAATAGCCAGCCCTGGAGGGTAGTTTTGGAACACGGAGCGATTCATCTTTATTTGAGGAAACGAAACAAAATTACGAGAATGGTTCTGAAGGATATGGACAGGATGAATCAGGTGGACGCCGGTATAGGGCTCTGTCACCTGGAGGTCGGAGGAAGGCACTGCTGGGATGGGGCAGAAATCAAAAAGACGCCTCACCCGGAGAAAAAAGGTCTGGTTTATATAGGTAGTCTAAAGGGTCAGGATCGGGGCTAGCACCTCAGAAGGTTCTTATCTATTGAATAGCCAAAATAAAAAGTTTAGCAATATCGATCCGCCCAGGCTAATTAGTATTGCGGTTCCCAGGGGAAAGTAGAAATGGAAATTTCCACGCTCGAATTGGAAGTCACCGGGTAAATTACCTAAATAGGGTATATCCTTGCCGAACAAAAACAATAGTCCGACAATAATTAGAAATCCCCCGACAAATAGTAGCATCTTGCCGAACTCTCTGGCCAGCGGAAACATTTTTCCTCCCGTTACTTTGGGTATAGCATGAACAGTTATCCTAGTTACATAATTTTAGCCAAAGATCGGTTGACTCTCAGGATTAAAATAATAGGAGTGTATACTCTACTTGTTGCATTGAATTTCCTTTTGCTTTATTATTCGTCTGAATGTGGGGATAGTCAAGTCTCTATTGCCGAGGTGGCGGAATTGGCAGACGCGCATGGTTGAGGGCCATGTGGACATTTTTTCGTCCGTGCGGGTTCAAGTCCCGCCCTCGGCACCAATCTTTTATGGTGAATTTTTCTTACCGATATGAAAGTTTTGCTGGATACGATGAGTGGGGATGCACCGCCAGAGGAAATAATAAAGGGTGCGGTCCGGGCATTACGGGAGACTCGGGATGCGAACCTGAAGATTACACTGGTTGGAAAGGAAGAGTTAAATAGGGAAGAGGTAAAAAAACTAGAAGCACAAGATTTACTTTCCAGAATTTCCTATCTTCACGCCCCCAATACTATCTCGATGGAGGACACCCCCACCAAGGCTGTACGGAGTAATCCTGATTCTTCCCTGGTTAAGGGAGTAACAGCGTTAAAGGATGAATCAGAGATTTTTATTTCTTCGGGCAATACAGGGGCTGTGGTAGCTGCCGCTTTGTTTAATCTGGGGAGAATACAAGGTGTTTCTAGGCCGGGACTCGCGGGCGTTATTCCAACCGTAAGGAGCGGGAACGTAGTACTGATAGATATTGGGGCTACGACTGACGCAGACCCGTTAAATCTTGCCCAGTTTGGAATAATGGGGAATGCTTTTGCGAAGAACATTTTAAGTAAATCCGACCCCAAAGTTGGTTTGCTGAATATCGGCGAGGAACGGTCTAAAGGCAACAAATTGACAAAGAAAACTGTTTCTTTGATTGAAAGGACGGACCTCAAATACATCGGAAACGTTGAACCCCACCTGTTGATAACTGAACCGCCAGCGGACGTAGTTATTTGTGAAGGCTTCGTTGGTAATATACTCTTAAAGGCGTTCGAGGGTGGTGTTGAAGGTACCATTGGGTTTTTCAAGGAGGCTCTAACCTCCAATCTTAGGTCCAAACTGGGCGGATTGATCCTGCGCCCAACATTGAAAGAACTTAAAGAACAACTGAGTTACGCCCAATTTGGTGCCGTACCTTTGCTGGGAGTTAGAGGGGTGGTCTTCGTGGCTCACGGAAGGTCGGAGGCCAGGGCGATAAAGAACGCCATTTTGAAAGCAAGGGAAGCTTCTCGCTGGGACTTACCGGGAAAAATTGAAACAGAAATGGAGAGGATTGATTTTAATGATTGAACCTAGTGATAATGAAACTCTTCCGAATATTCTTTCTGTTGGAGCAACAGTTCCGGAGAAGGTGTTAACGAACGAGGACCTGGAAAAGTCCCTCGACACTTCCGACGAATGGATTACCAGTCGGACCGGGATAAAACGCAGACATGTTTTGGAGAAAGATGAAACCCCATCTTCTCTTGGAGTGGAGGCGTCCAGAGAGGCGCTCGAGGACTCGCCTGTTGGTGTCGAGGAAATTGATTTAGTGATTGTTGCCACAAACATTTCTGACATGCCGATACCGGGCTCCTCTCCTTTAATTGTAGAGGAACTTGGACTTCCCTCGGATATCCCTTTCTTCGACCTAAAAGCAGGTTGCAGTGGTTTTTTGTACGCCATTGATGTAGCGGCAAATATGATTAGAGGAGGAGGTTACGACAAGATCCTGGTAATCGGTCTGGAGGCACTGTCCAGGATCGTAAACTGGGAGGACAGAAGTACCTGTGTTCTCTTTGGGGACGGTGCGGGTGCGTCGGTAATTGGAGACCGAGGAGACAGGGGGAGAATTCTGTCGACTTCGGTGCACGGAGACTCCTCAAAATCAAAACTAATAAGGTTGGAAGGAGGAGGGACGCGTTTGCCTCCGGCAGAAGGAAGTGAACAGGACGAACGATATTACCTGGAGATGGAGGGTAAGGGAGTTTTTAAGAGTGCGGTAAACATGATGAAGAGTTCTTCTTTAAGCGTGCTGGAAGATGCAGACTTGACTTTATCTAATGTCGATTGGATTGTACCTCATCAGGCAAATATCAGAATAATTAAACAACTTGCCAAGAGCCTGGGAGTGGGAATGGACAGGATCGTAGTTAACCTTGAGGAGTACGCTAATACATCAACGGCGACCATACCCCTGGCCTTTAAAGAAGGAATAGATGAAGGATTCATAGAGTCGGGTGACTTGGTCCTGTTGACAGCATTTGGCGCTGGGGCGGCTTACGGTGCCACGCTCCTGGAATGGTGATCTCCATGGGAAAAACTGCTTTTCTTTTTCCGGGTCAGGGGTCGCAGAAGGTTGGAATGGGGAGCGAGCTCGTTGAGGATTCCAGGGTAAAGTCCCTTTTCGAAGTTGCCACTAAGGTAATGGGGTTTGATATACGGAAATTGATGCTTGAGGGACCTGAAGAGAAGCTGAACGCGACCGAAAATGCTCAACCGGCAATATTTACCGACAGTTTAGCCCGTTATCAAATATTGGCTGATGAAATGTACGAACCGGACTGCGTTCTGGGGCACAGCCTGGGTGAGTTTTCCGCTTTGGTTGCTGCAGGTTGTATATCCTTCGAACAGGGGGTTCGTATCGTAAAGAAGAGAGGAGAGTTGACCGGCAACGTAGATGTAGAGGGCTCTATGGTAGCGGTGTTGGGGGTTGAATACTGGAAAGTAGAAAAAATAGTTAACGAGATGGAAGAACCTGTAACTATTGCAAACCATAATTCTCCCAGACAGCTAGTAATCTCGGGAAGAGAGGACCAATTATCAAGGACCTGCAAAAAGTTAAAGGAGGAAGGCGCCAGGTGTATTAGGCTTGACGTGACTGGGCCGTTTCACTCCCGGTTTATGAAAGGGGCGGAGAAAAAGTTAAAAGAATACATACACAGGTACGAGTTTAGCGATCCGAAGATGCCGGTACTTTCCGGAGTTTCTGGTGATTTTGAAAGTACGGGTTCGAGATTGCAAAAGCTATTGTCTCGCCAGATGACGCATCCGGTCCGGTGGGTTGAGTACGTAAAATCTCTGGAAGACTTCGGGGTCGATAAAACGGTAGAAGTGGGCCCTGCCGCTACTCTGACTGAGTTAAATCAAAGGATTAACCCAGAACTTGCAGGGAAAAGATTCGACGAGGTGATATGAGTTGGAATATTCCGGAGAGGTCGCAGTTGTCACGGGTGGAGGGAGCGGTATTGGCGAACAGATTACTAGAGGCCTCGTAGATAACGGAATAAAGACGTACATTTTTTCCAGGTCGCGAGGAGAAGAAACCGCCGATGAGATTGGCAAAAACTGCTATTTTATTGAAACCGACGTCACGGACTTTCAATCCGTAGAGGGTTCGGTTCAGGAAGTGGTCGACCGGCATGGAGTGCTGGATTATCTTGTTAACAATGCAGGGTTCACTAGCGACAATCTATTACTCCGGATGTCTCCAGAGGAATGGGGTAGAGTAATTGATGTCAATCTGAACGGAGTCTTCAATTGTACCAGGGCATCGTTGAGGTATTTGATAAAAGGGAAAGGAAGTATAGTAAATGTTTCTTCGGTTTCCGGTCTTCTCGGTAATCCTGGGCAGGCAAACTACTCAGCTTCTAAGTCGGCAATAGTCGGATTTACTAAAACCCTGGCCCAGGAGTACGGAAAGAGGGAGCTAAGGGCAAACGTGGTAGCTCCCGGGTTCGTCGATACCAGGTTGACGGAGGATATTCCCGAAAATAAGAAGTACTCTTATCTCGATAACATTATTTTGAAGAGATTTGCCGAACCGGAGGAGATTGCCCATCCCGCGTTATTTTTGTTGAGTGATAAAGCTAGCTATATCACCGGAACTGTACTCAGGGTTGACGGTGGTTTATCGTTTGGCTAGACTTGTCATCGCTAAGTTAGACCTAAATTTAACGGTATTTAAAAGTTAGCGTTAAAAGGAGCAAGGTTATCCGTGAGGTATATTTATAAGCGAGAGTTGGTCCAGCACTCAGATGAGCTACGAGACTTGAGTCAAGTTATTTTTCTGTGATAAGAATGGTAGAGCTGCCAGTTTTACTCACGATTTGTTAACCAAGTAAGGTGACTCATCTGAGTGCTGGGTGAAATATAGAGAAATTAAGTTTAGTTTACCAATTACGAGTTCCCTTAGAAGGCTAGAAGGATTAACTTGATTAGACCGTAGTGATTTAGCTTTATTTACTGTCTGAGAACATTTGTCGCACAAGAGAGAATCGCTTAAGTTAGGTAGTAGTTTATCTCATACTAGGAGGTATTTCTATGGAAGATCTAGAATCTCAAGTTAAGGAAATTATTAGCAGGCAACTTATGGTGGATGAAGAAGAGTTGACTCTTGATGCTTCCTACGTCGAAGATCTGGGAGCGGATTCACTCGATACGGTGGAGATGATCATGGAATTCGAGGACGAGTTTGGGATTGAGATTCCGGATGAAGACGCAGAGGACCTAACCACCGTCGGTGAATCGATAGATTATCTTGAAAACCTTCTCGAGGATGAGTAACTGAATCCTCGATAGAACATTTTGAGGTGGTGTCTATGGCAGAGGAACGACGGGGAGACGTAGGGCACGAATCAAAGAATCCTTACTACGAAGGTAAGAAGTACAGAGAGCCTACATATTGTCCGAGCTGTGGCCTTGTCTATCATGAAGGTCGCTGGCTGGACGAATCAGTACCGGAAGACCAGGAAGCGAACGAATCCCTCTGTCCTGCCTGTCGCAGGGAAAGAGATAGGAATCCTGAAGGTTTAGTTTATCTGTCCGGCAACTACTTTGAAGGTCACAGGAAAGAAATTCTTCAACTGGCAAAAAATGCTGAGGAGCGGGCCAAAGAAGATAGACCTCTCCAGCGCATAATGTGGTCCGAAAAAGAATCGGATTGTTTAAAGCTTGCGACTACAAACGAACACCTGGCGAGAAGAATAGGGAAAGCAATTGCCAGTGCCCACAGCGGAGAACTGGACATCAATTCAGGAGACAACGAACGTCTAGTTAGAGTATACTGGAAACGGGAGGATTAACGATAGATGTCAGAGAAATCTAATGTTGATCCGAGAACTCAGCAGCTCGACGCTTTTTTAAACGACCTGGCTTCCAGTAGGCCCGCGCCCGGCGGAGGTTCAGCTGCGGCCGTTGCTGGCGCTCTGGGGGCAGCTCTTTCTTCAATGGTGGCAAATTTGACACTGGGTAAGGACAAGTATAAAGAAGTAGAAGGAGCTTTTGAAAGCATCCTGGAAAGGGCAGAGAAACTGAGAAACGAGTTTTTACAGGCAATAGGGGAGGACATAGA
>JAGXLB010000035.1:0-4982 GCA_018334915.1 Candidatus Bipolaricaulota bacterium | reverse complement strand
TCTCATAGTTGATAAGATACGCGATGCTTATCCGAATCATTCTATATTGGCTGAAGAAGAGCTAGGAGTTAAAAAGAGTTCAACAAAATGGGTAGTTGACCCCCTTGATGGCACCACCAATTACATCTACAACTACCCTTTATTTGGGGTCTCAATTGGTGTTGAAATAGAAGGCGAGATGAGAGTGGGGGTTGTAAGGATACCCGTGCTCGATGAAACCTATTGTGCCGTTAAGGGTGTTGGGGCGACTTTTAATGGTAGGCCAATATCGGTTTCAAGCTCTGATGATCTTTCCTCTTCATTTCTGTCTACGGGGTTTCCCTACGATGAAGAGCTTGTACCGAAAGCTTTGGGGGAATTCACCAGAATGGTTAAAGAATCGAGAGGGATAAGAAGAGATGGAACTGCGGCTTTGGACCTTTGTTATGTCGCTTCTGGTAGGTATGACGGTTTTTGGGAGCTTGGGCTGGGACCCTGGGACGTTGCAGCTGGATCCTTGATAGTTGAAGAGGCGGGAGGTTGTGTAACCGATCTTTCCGGAGAAGAATATGACATGTACGATTCGGAGGGTATAGTTGCTACGAACGGAAAGATCCATAGCGAAATGGTCGAGAAACTATCCTAGCTAATTTGACACCGGTTGACTTGTGCGTGAGGAAGCCTACTGAATAAACGAATAGTGGCATATAAGTTGTGGTCTGAAGGTAATTGGGTTGAACTAGTGGAAGTAGAAATACAGTAAAAATAAATATTAGGACGGTAAAAATGAAAACAATCTCCATATCCGAAGTCGAAAAACACGACGGAGAGGAAGTAACTATCCGGGGCTGGCTTTATAACCGAAGGTCTAGTGGTGGAATTCAGTTTATTCAAATTAGAGACGGTACTGGCATAATTCAGGGTGTATTGAAGGAGGATTCGGTCGGGACCGAGCTTTTCGAGCAAGCTCTGGATTTGAAACGGGAATCTTCAATCATAATCACAGGGACGGTAAGCGAAGACGAAAGAGCCCCGATCGGTTACGAGCTAGATGTTTCGGGTCTCGAAGTCCAGCACTCCGTAAAAGACGACTTTCCGATTACGCCTAAGGAACACGGACCAGGCTTCCTCATGGACAATCGACATCTCTGGATCAGGGCAAAAGGAGCTGCTCCCGTGTTGAGGGTCAGGCACGAACTGCTTCAGTCTTTGAGGGATTTTTTTGACGAAAAAGGACTTATAGCTACCGAAGGACCTATTCTAACTGGCGTATCAGTTGAAGGCACTACGACGCTCTTCGAGACGGAGTACTTTGGAGAGGAAGCCTATCTGACCCAGAGTTCTCAGCTTTACCTCGAAGCTACGGCAGCGGCACTTGGTGAGGTCTACTGGATTGGTCCCGTGTTCAGAGCGGAGAAATCGAAGACGAGAAAGCATCTTACAGAATTCTGGATGGCGGAAGCGGAGCTGAGCTGGGTTGAGCACGAGGGAAATCTGGATTTTCAGGAAGATATGGTGCATTCCGTTGTTACCAGGGTTGCAAATGAGAGGCGGGAAGAATTAGAGAGTCTTGATGTGGACCCGGAAAGTTTGGTAGAGATGGTGGAGAAACCTTTTCCCAGGATTACCTACGAGGAAGCGGTGGAGATAGTGAACGAGTCAGGGGAAGAGATGGAATACGGCGAGGACTTCGGTGCCCCCGCAGAGTCCGCTCTTGGAGACCATTTTAATAAACCAGTTTTTATCGAAGCTTTTCCTCGGGAGCTTAAGCCATTTTATATGGAACCAATGCCCGGAGGAGATAAGGTATACACTGCGGATTTGATTGCTCCGAATGACTACGGCGAATTGATAGGAGGCAGTCAAAGGATAGACGACCTGGACCTTCTCAAGCAGAGGCTGAATGAGGAAGGTCTTCCTCAGGAACCCTACGAGTGGTACCTCGACCTGAGAAGGTATGGATCGGTCCCGCATTCCGGCTTCGGGTTAGGTGTGGAGAGGACGATAGCCTGGATATGTGACCTGGATCACGTTCGGGAAACAATACCCTTTCCGAGACAGATTAACAGGATATATCCTTAACTATGGGGCTTAAAAGTTTTTTTAGGTCACTCAAGAACGTATTTTGGATTGGCTCAGTTGACGAAGACCTAAAACGGGAATCCACCTCGGCCGAGGATCACGACGTATTCTTCCTGGTGAGGGATGTAGTAGATTACAAAGAGGAAATTAAGGACTTGAAACCCTGGATAAAAGAAAAATTCGAGGATCCAAGAATTAAATTAAACAATCCTGACTCAATAGAGCCTTATATTGAGCTGAGCCTTGATGTGGAGACCGAAGAAGGAGATTTTCGCCTCGTTTATTACGAAAATTATGAACTGGTACTGAGAGGAGACAGAAAGGTGACGGAGGATCTAGAGCCGGAAATTGGCCGGAAGCTTGACCTGGAATTCGAACGAGTTTAATTACTCCTACTTCTTCTCCTTGCTGCAATTCATTGTAGGTTAAACGATAGCAAAGGGTTAGCATTCAGTTCTTACATGATTGTACGAAGGCGGGCCATAATTCATGACCAATAACTGCACTCTACCTTCCGGGTCCTCTGCCACTTACCTGACTGCCAGGGTTTTGTCTATATCAGAGCTTTATGGTTAAATCGGGTGGTAATTGCCTGGGCCGGAGAATTAAGTGTGACCGTGGCCAATATTTGATTAGCAGTTAAATTGAGTTTATAAATATTTTCTGGAGTTCCGTGGAAAAATTTGGTTAATAGCATACAAACTTTTTTTAAGGTGATATTATGAATGACCTGACTCCGGAATCGCTGACGGAGTTCAAATCGATCTCCCAACCATCCCTATCCGAAGACGGAAAAAAGGTAGGGTTTTTGGTAAAGGAATCAAATGACGAAAATGATGGTTACGACTCAAATATATGGATCCACGACTTAGAAAAGAAATCTACTTTCAGGCTTACATCATCCAACGCGGACGGTAGCTTTGTCTGGAGCGGAAGCGAAGAAATTATATTTACCTCGACCCGCGGATTGGATGACGAGGAAGCGAAAAGCAAGACTGAATTTTACTCAATTTCGGTGACGGGTGGGGAGGCTACCAGTTTCCTCTCCGTTCCCCATTCGGTAGAATCGTTCCGATGGCATGACGAAGAACTTATTTACAAAGCTCAAGTAGAAATCGAGGAGAAGGATGAAGAAGAGGAGGGACCAAGCTGTCTGGTTCTGAATGAAATTCCTTTCTGGGCGAACGGTAAGGGTTTTACCAACAAGAAAAGATCTCATCTGTTTTCTTACTCGGAAGAAAAAGACGAGCCCGAGGAATTGACATCGGGAGCTATTTCAGTCGAAGAATTCGCGGTAGACCGTGAAAATTTGGCTTTTGTGGGCCGAGAGTACGAAGACAAAGCTCCAATTACCAGTGAGATATACCTTCTGTCGCTGGGTAAAAATTCGTCTCCTCAAAAATTAACGGACAAGGGCTACCAGCTGGGTCTACTGGAATTCAAGACTTCGAACAGCCTGTACGTTACGTTGACCGACATGGAAGAGGCGGGACTGAACCAGAACCACAAATTATTCGAGTTCGACCTGGAAAATAAGGAGTTTAGTCCTCTCAATTCTAACTGGGCAAACTCATTTACTAACAGTGTCCTGGCTGACGTAAGGCTGGGTTCCGGTCAAAGGAGTACCACGGACGAAGGTGATTTCTACTTTGTTTCTACGGTTGGACGAAGTTCGTATCTATCAAGGGCGGACGGGGATGGAAACATCACTCATCTGACTGAGGAAGGGGCATCGGTAGACGACTTTGACGTCGTTAACGGACGAGCGGTCTTAGTGAAACTTCCTCCAGACGACCTTCAGGAACTGTATTACCTTTCTGTGGAGGGGGAAGAAAGAAGGCTTACCGAGGTAAACGAACAAATCCTTCCAGCAGACAGTTATTCCAGGCCGGAAAGATTCTCAGTCCAACGAGATGACGTTTCAATTGACTCCTGGATAATTAAACCGAACGACTTCGACCCTGAAGAGAACTATCCTGCGATACTGGAAGTTCACGGCGGGCCTAAAGCAGTTTACGGTGACGTTTACTTCCACGAAATGCAGCTTTTAGCAAATAACGGATACGTCGTTATCTTTTCAAATCCAAGGGGAAGTGACGGAAAAGGCGACGAGTTTGCTGATATACGGGGGAGTTACGGTCGGGAAGATTACGAGGACCTAATGCGGGTAATGGACGTTGCCCTGGATCGTTTCTCTTTCATAGACGAAGACCGACTTGGAGTTACGGGCGGATCTTACGGGGGGTTCATGACCAACTGGATCATAGGACATACTAACAGGTTTGATGCCGCCGTTTCCTGCAGAAGTATATCGAACTGGATCTCTAAATTTAATACGACCGATATTGGTTACTTTTTCGTCTCCGACCAGCAGGACGGTGACCCCTGGAAAGATCACGATAAGCTGTGGAATCAATCACCGCTGAAATACGCGGATCGAGTCGATACCCCTACTCTATTTATACACTCCCGCGAGGACTATCGATGCTGGGAAGGGGAAGGAATGCAAATGTTTACCGCACTGAAGTACCACGGCGTACCGGCGCGGTTGTGTCTGTTTGAAGTGGAGAACCACGAACTCAGTCGGGGCGGACAACCGAAAAACCGGATCAAGCGTCTCGAGGAAATGGTAAACTGGTTCGATAGTTATCTGAAATAATTCGTGCTCAGATCTTTCACCAACGGCGGATTTATTAGCTATCTGGTTCGGATAACTGCTCTCTACCCCTTAGCTGGCAACTCTCTCAGGAGGAAGCAAAATCCGGCAGCCTGGTAAGGGGGGAGAGCAGTTAGTAAAAAACTGAATTCAAGGTTTGTAAATTAAGATTCGCTTTCACCAAAACTTGCCGAGGAAGCCCCAGGGCTTGCCCTGGGGAGGAATCGGCTGGTTTTTGTCCAGCAGTCAATCGAGCCCGTTTCCT
>JAGXLB010000034.1 GCA_018334915.1 Candidatus Bipolaricaulota bacterium | reverse complement strand
TTACTTGAAGGAGATGGAGTTTCGGTACAATTACCGGAAATTGGATTTTGACGAGCAAGTGGGTAAGATCATCCAGATATTGATGAGAGAACCGGCATGAATTTTACCCGTTTCTCAGGGAAAGTTTCGCTAAAGTTCTCGACAAGACCCTTAAAATTAAGCTACCCTCACCACAACTTCTCTCCATTCCACCGAATCTACTGCTCTACCACCACCCCTGAGATGCATTAAACTCGAACCCCTAATACCGACCTTTACACAATACCATTGAGTAAACTTATTTTACTTTCTCCAGTTGAAAAGTGGACTCTAGCGAACGGTTATATTGGCCGACCTTTACATAGTGAGTTATAGCAAGCGTTGAGTAAATAAATTTAGGGGGGTTACTGGCCGGTTGTAACGTGTTATAATCTACCCTGGAGGGAGTAAAATGGCGGTCAATATTGATGCGAAACGTCATAATCGCGATTGGCTAAGAATATTACGGAAGCTACGGAAGACTGGGGAACCAAAAGACGGCCAGGACTTGCAGTAATTCCCTTCCCTAGGTAGAACCCCCGTTAGCTCGCTAACTTTCCTACTGGAGCCCCTCTGAATTCATTTTTACGGGTCCATATAGGGCTATAATGAGCCCCTGGCAACCCTACTGGGGATAGTTAGTCAAAAAATCTACCTGGAAAAATCCCTGTAACCATGATTTTTTTCGGCCTAATTTCGCCGTTCTTTCCCAGTAGCCCGATATTTACAGATTTTTTGTAAATTACACCCTTCCATGAAAATTTCATGCTCTGAGAGGCTCATAATTGGCCGCTCAAAAATAGATAGGGTTCAACAACAATTAGCCCTCTCCTATAGACTTTTTTATAATGCTTTTGTCCAAGGAGGTAGTTATGTTATGTTTAATAAAAAATTATTGATTACCATTGGTCTAGTCATTGGTTTGGTTTCGTCAGTTATAGTGGTAGGGCAAGCCAGTTACGATGATGATGTGTCAAACCTTTTTACCAAGGCCGCCAGAGTCATGGAACAAATGGATGATGACATTTGGACACCACTCGAACAAGGTACAATATCATGGTCAATTGCAGGGAGGAACGCAAAAAAGTATGAACAACAGGCGTTTAGTCATCTTGAGGAGATTGTTCAACTGACAACAGAGGCCCCTAACATGGATAGCCATGTTAGGTTGGTAGAGGTATTTACTGGCTGGCATATAGTTACAAGCTTAGTGGAGAAGGGTCTTTCTGAAGGCGAAACAGAGCCACTAAAGGCTGCAATCCATGTAATGAATTATGTTAAAACACTAAGGTCAGAAATACTGAAATACTGAAACAGGTCCCCTGAAGCCTCTGGAAGTCCCTGGGGGGCTAAGTCCAGTAAAAGCCCGGTGATTAGGCGAAATACCATGCTCTCAGAGGTTCTAATTAGCTTTCAGATTCCAACTGGCTGTCTCTCTGTTACACGAAATGACTTCATTGCCCCCTCAAGTTCCTCATCCACGATATGAGTGTAAATCATGGTAGTAGAAAGATCGGCGTGCCCAAGTGCCTTTTGCACTAACCGAATCTTTCCCGTTTTCCGATACAGATCAGTCGCAAATGTATGTCTCAACGTATGAGGAGAGATATCCTTCTCGATCCCTGCCTTCTCAGCATAGGTCTTTAGCGTCTTCCAGACCTGCTGGATGCTTATTTTCTTCCCGGCATTGCCTTCCTTTAACGTGGAGAAGACCCATTTAGGCAACTCACCGACCTTTTCCACCTGCCTTTCCTTCCACTTCTTTGGCTCTTCCAGCTGACCATTATCGACCCAGAGGGTCCTGTCCTTAGCTCCTTTACCTTCTCGGACCATTACCTTACCGCTGGTTAGGTTAACGTCTTGCCATCGAAGTGAGACGGCTTCTGACACTCTCAGGCCAGTATTTAACATCAACTGAAACATGACCTTGTTTCTCTGGCTCGTAACGTAACGTGTATTGAATTGATCCAGCAATTTATCCTGTTCGTTTTCGGTCAAAACCACCGGAATAGCTCTTTTACCCATTTTTGCCCCCGATTGAGGATAAGTTGTAATATGGTATCTTCTTTCAACTTATTCACAGGTAAATCGAGGGTAACTTGAGAAGGAGGGAATTGCAAGTATATATTAAACTTATTCACTTAATTTGAGTGGGAGGGGATGAGCAGATTTAAAAAGTGGAACAAGAGTTCTGTGGGGACGGTAGAAGGGACGCTGAGTTCCAAGTTCACTTCAGAAAACTAAGTATTTACAGTTTTTCTTTGGTCGAAATAACTACAGGGGTGCTGGTTAAGAAACCTAACTCTTTACTAATCTCCTGGCCACCCGGATAGGTGGCTGCGACTTTCCATCTGTTGTCGTAGTTTTCTTTATCGAAAGTGATGGGAAAGGAAGCTTGGCCATTGCTGTCGGTTTTTAGTTCTTGAACGGTTTCACCTTCTGTATTGAGCAGGCGAATCTTTGCATTGGAGATAGTATTTCCTTCTGCCCCTCTTACTATAACTGGATAAGATCGCTTAATTGTCCCCTTGACCCACTCTACCTTATCGAATGAATCCGGGGAAAATATCTTTACGTCTCCTTCTATTTCGTAGTGAGTCCCGAACATTTTGATAAACGGCACATTTACTAATTTTGCGTCATCAAAGATGAGGTTTCCGGTACCTCCCGTACCTAATTCTGTATTGTATATTTGATACCCACCTTCGAGTTCCGGCTTAAAGCCAAATTTCAAGGGACCTACTACCTTGGAATCAATTATTTTTACCCTGTCCATACCGTATATATTCATTGCATGAGCGACGGAATCCCTGATCTCTATATCCGAACCCGCGTAAGGATGAACCATGGCTTTAGTGCTTTCT
Source organism: Candidatus Bipolaricaulota bacterium (assembly GCA_018334915.1). Taxonomy (GTDB): domain Bacteria; phylum Bipolaricaulota; class Bipolaricaulia; order M55B111; family M55B111; genus JAGXLP01. Next base: position 15,019 of record JAGXLB010000034.1, on the reverse strand, counting down.
ATTGCCATGTTTGCACCGAACGTCTCCAGTTTAAACTGTTCAATGTAGGTATCGACCAATTCCAAGTTATAAGGGAGGCCCGGCTCCGGATAGTCAAATCCAAGGGTATATCTATCTATATGGCCTTTAGGTAATTTTATCCTTGCTTGTGCAGCCGAGGGAGGGAATTTGAGCCAGATCATTTCAATATTCGAATCTCTGACCGTGACCTCTTTCCTTGGTAATTCAAGGTTGATATGCCAATTTCTCTCTACAACCGTTTCAGCAAGGTTTAAAGAACCTCCTTCTTTTGAGGTCAAGGAGAGGTCTGATTTCTCCCCGGGTCGGAGTCCTTCCAAAGAAACTTCCCCTCCTTCCGTTAGGGAATACTTATAATCAAAGACAAAGCTTCCGACCTCTGTATTCTCTAAACTGAGTTCCGATACCGGAGTCCAGTAAACGTAACTTATCCTTGAATCTCGAATTATGGTCTCAGAAAGGTCAAAAGTATTGATTCGTGCACTTATTTCGCTGTCTACTATTTCAAGTTCTTTCCCCCAAGTACTAAACATTAACTGAGTTTTATAGAAGCTTTCGTATCTTTCGTGAACACCCTTCACAGGTTCAATGGTAGAATTTATGATTCGCCCACTGGACTCGGCCCGCATCTCGATCTTGTGCTGGGATTTGTATTCCTGTAGAACCATAATAGTGGAGTTTTTCAGGGTAAACTGGGAGTTTCTCTTGAATATCAGGTCCCCTTCGACCAGCAAATTTTGGTCTTCAAGGGTAAGATTTTCTCCAGACTTGACGATTAAGTCCCCTCCATGGACTTTGACTTCGTTATCTTTTAAGCCGTTACTATTGCCTTGATTGCTATCTGATTCTGTTTCCACGGTGTTTTCTAACCAACCCACCTTTACAGAGTTTCTCCTTATTTTTGATAACCAAAATTGGCTCTTAGAAAGGACTAATGAGTCATAGAAGCCCAGTTTTACCGCTCCGATTGGTACTTTAACTGCTTGAGAAGAGGAAGATAAACTTCCTAACGACTCCACATCTCCCTTGAACGTACCTTCTCCCTTACCGTTCTGGTCCAATTCTGCGGAAACCGACCACTGTCCCTCTACCTTTTTAATATATTTTGACACGACTATATTTACGTTCCCCTTGGAAGTAACTTCATAGGTTGGGCTCGACGAACAGACAGTAGAAAAGAGGAATATAAGAATTAAAGGGCTGATAACAAAAGTCTGAAACAATGAAATGATCCAACCTAAATTTTTACCATCCAAGAAATTCCTATCTTTAATCATTTGGTTGACTTCCTTTTTTATGGCAGTCCGAAGACCAAAGATCCCAACACGATAAGCTATCACATATTTGTAATTTTTACCAAAGTCTTGACAAGTAGTACCGTTCTCATCATATCGTCTCCTTGAACACCTACTGCATTATAAAAAAAGTCTAATCTTCGTCCAAATTGTCGGGTCGCTGTAACGGCCAGCATCCTCTATTTCGGTTGATAAACCTCCTTTGATAGAGTGAGTTGATAAACTAATATTGCCTTGTTTCAGCAACCGTGTCAGGAAATCCCACTTTGGAAACCTGCAGGTTTCCTTCACTCGATCGTAAATTTAACAATCCGCCACTTGTGTTAAAAATAACTCACTAAGGCTCTGAGGAGAGTAATCCAAGATTACCCGCCCCTGCATGGGCAACCAAAGGATTTCCAATATTCACTATAGCCGGACCACAAAAAACCGCTTAAAATGCCAATCAGGGCACGCTGTAACAGCTGGCGATGTAGAGTAGTAAAATATCGGGAACATTCACCTCTTCCTCCCCCATTGATCAAAAAACCTGCTCCGAGGTGGCCTTCACAGTTTTGTTTAGCATGGTCTTCAATCCTTGAAGTAAACAAACGAGAACGCAACCAGCCAAACCACGCAGGGGTTTGGACTGGTGGTACCTCCGGAGTGGGTTTTTGATCTTTTCCCTTTTTTCGGGGAGAAGGGGTAGTCTTTACTTCCCAGTAAGGGCTATCCCCTTCGGGGTTAAAGCGGGCGGAGGTCTTTTATAGGAGCAAGGTTGGCAGGGTAAAATCCTCGCCGGGGATTTTACCCCGAAGATTCAGCTGGGCTGAATTGCTAAGGTAGCCCCTAGAATGGTTAAAAGTCCTGCGGGGGCTTTTTGGCAATAAAAAAGAGGTGCTACTTATTAGCACCTCTCGGTAAAAGCTTTAAATGTTGAGTCAGAACCTTCTCTTGTCTAGGCCGTCAGGTTGTCCATTGGTGAGGAGTTCTGATAGCTTTCTTGCAGGCTTTTGTCACTCATGTGGACGTACCTAAGGGCAGTTCCGATCTGCTCCCATCCGAACTGGCTTTTCAGTTGAAAAGCGGTCAGGCCGTTTTCTACTGCAAACGTTGCCGCGGTATGGCGTAGGACGTGGGGCGAAACCTTTGTATCTTCAAAGTCCGCTTTTTTCTGTATCCTCGTTACTAGCTGTTCTACGTTTCTAACTTTTAGTTTGTCTCCACCTTGAGAAATGAATATTGTCTCGGCACCTACACCTTCCTGGTTGTAATCCCTGATTTTCATCCAATGTCGTAACGTTCGCAAAGTTCTTTTCCCAAAGTAGACTTTTCGGTCCTTTGCCCCTTTTCCGTGGACCTTTAAGGACCTGTTCTTTAGGTCGAGGTCTTTGATTTTTGCGTTAACCAGTTCGTTCAACCTGAGTCCCATCTCGACGAAAACGACCAGCATACAATAATTACGGTAACTGGACCATTCTCCTTTCCGGTTTTTGGCTGCTTTGAGTAGCTTTTTGACCTGTTCACTGTCCAATACCCGAGGAAACTTATTCGGGGTCTTGGGTTCGTCGATTTTCTCCGTGGGGGCTTCTCTCAGGTAGTTTTCCTCGACCAGCCAGTTGAAAAAGGATTTGAGGTGCCTGTAGTGAATGGCTACGGTGGTTTTCTTTAACCCGTCGTCCATTAGTGTGGCCAGGTACTTCCTTACGTCTTTGACCTGGACCTGCGTCACTAGTTTCTTTTCCGAAATAAAGCCGGTCAATCTTTTAAAGACGTATTCGTAAAGTTCCAGGGTTTTGTCCGATTGCCCTTCCACCTTTGCCATTAAGTTAAAATCCTCGATGGCCTCCGATAGTGTAATTTCATCGACGACGGTTTCAGAATTTTGGGTTTGATTCGACTCAGAAGAGTTCGAAATATTCGAAATTTTGGGTTCGTAAGTGTGCGCCTGATTATCCGATTTCACTTCTTATTTGGGAAGCAGTAATTAGTTAAAAGATATTTGTGTAAAGCCTATGAGAGGGAAACATCTGCGAGTGGAGCCGGCGAGTGGATTCGAACCACCGACTAACTGATTACGAATCAGCCGCTGTTCTGTCTACATTGGCATATTGCCCTTTAGAACAACGTTATAGAGGTTCCAGAGGAGGGCAAAAATCGAATAACCGCGCCTGCTCCTCTTTCACCTCCGTTAGATTTATTATGCTGAAGGCGGGAAAGGATTGCAAGCTAGGGGCTATTAAAGCGGGGTATTCCATCTTATTCCTCCTCTTCCAATCCATCGATCGGCGAGGACTTTTTAAAGGCCTCTTTTACCGTCTGGTCCCCCATGTGAACGTATTTCATCGCCGTCTTGATCGATTCCCAGCCGAAAAACCTCTTTAGGGCAAATGAACCCATACCGTTCCGGACAGCCATGGTGGCTGCAGTGTGCCTTAAAACGTGTGGTGATACTTTCGTATCTTCAAGGTTTGCCTTCTTCTGCAGCCTAGTAATTATCCGTTGGACGTGCCTGGTTTTCAATTTATCACGGTTCTGGGAGGTAAAGACTGTATCGTCCAGGGGCTTACCTTTATCCTCTCTTATATCTATCCATTTTCTTAGCGCCTTGTACGTCCGGTAGCCAAAGAAGACCACCCTGTCTTTTGCCCCTTTCCCTAATACTTTTAACGAACGTTCGTTGAATTTAAGGTCGGTCAACCGGGCGTTGACTAGTTCGTTAACCCTAAGTCCCGTATCAAGAAAAGTAAGGATCATCGTGTAGTTACGAAAACCGGCCCAGGTGGATTTGTTGTTCTCTGCTGTCCTGATAAGCTTGTTGGTCTGTTCTTCATCCAGAATCCGAGGGTACTTGTCCGGAGTTTTTGGCTCGTCAATGTTCCTGGTCGGTGCTTTTTCCAACAATTCCTCGTCAACTAGCCAATTAAAGAAGGCCTGAACTACTCTGTGGTGGATGGCAACAGTAGCTTTGGCCAAGTCCCTATCCATCAACCGCTTGAGAAACCCTCTTACGTGGTTGGGCGTAATGGAGCTTATAGGTGGATCGTCCTCAGTGAGATAGTCGGTAAAATTGTCGAAGACGTAATCGTACTGATTTAGCGTCTTCTTTGCCTTCCCTTCCACCTGGGAGGCGTACTTGAACTGGTTAAGGGCTTCACTTAGGGACGGTTCCTGGATAATTGTTTGCGTATTTTCATTGGAGGAAGAGTTTCCCTCATCACTGTCGGTAGATTGATTGCCGTTACTTTTCTTGTAGTAAGGGTATTCATCGTATTCCATGCTTTACCTCCCCTCCTCTACCCTACTTGTATCGCTTTTACCATCTTCTAGGAAAGCGAGGCCGGCCGGAGACTTGACTCCCGTTTCTTTACAATCCTTCGGAGTAACACCGTGTTCTTCGATGTAATCGGCGGTATGTGGTCCAGGAGCGTCTCTCAAAGCGTGTGCTATCTTGGCGTCGGTCTCCTGTTCCGAATAGTCTGGATAAGGCCGTGAGAGGTCGTGTATCTTTTCCCTTCCGCCCTTAAAAGTAATCAAGTTTGTGATCATCGCATACCACAACGGCTCGGAAAGCTCGGTTGCGTGCTGGCGGCAGTACTGGATAAAGCTTGAATTTACAACCTTTTCCAAGCCTTCATATTTACCTTCTACCAACCCTCTTTCACCTTCTACCTGTACCCGATCATAGTCTTCTTTTACCACCTGCTTCCAGGGTAGGGCTTCGGCCAGCTCCTTAAGTGAATACCGAATGTTTTCCATCTTTACCGGTTTGGCTAGTACCAGCTTCTCCGGATTTTTGATGTTTGTGGTATTCAAAACTCGTAATACCCTTGCCAAATCGTAGGTCGGATCCGCGTCGAGCTCTTTTACCTGCAGTGCCTTCAAAAGCACCTTAGGTTTTGCATGATCTTTGGTCAAGTCGTATGGTTTTTCTAAGAGCCAGTAAGCGTGGTAGCCGTGGCCCGAGTTGATAACAAGCGAGGGGGGAAGTCGGAAGTCTTTGGCGGTGGCGAGCGCCTCTTCCATTCCTCCCTCGTAATTGTCACCGTCCAGGTCGGCATACAGGCAAGTCAGTTCTTTTAAGTACTGGCTGGTACCTTTACCTTTTTCCTTGCCCTCTTTCGTCCTGGTGGCGGCACCGAAATACACGTGGTAGTGGTCCTTCAACTCCAGTGCTGCCTTCGCGAATCCCTCCTGGTCGTTTGCCGGAATCCATCGTCTTTCTTCCATGTCCGGTGATCCGGCAAAGTTTGTCGGACGTAATTCAACGTAGCCGCCGTTTGCCTTCCCGTAAAGCAGAGCGAAAAACTGCATGATTTCGAGCTGCTCGTCTATATACATAGGTTACACCTCCCGGGGGCTAACCCCTCCGCATGCTTCGGTCGGTAATGTCGAACCACCTGTCGATCTTTCGTTCGACCTCCTCCCTCGGCGTACAGTAGCGTTCCCTGCTTACCTTGATTATCTTGTCCTTGTGGCTTGTCTCTGGCTTCTCTGGAGGAGGCAAAGTCCTAGCTGAAAAAGGTCTGCTGCTTACTCCGTCTATCATTAATCTGAGATAAATTTGATAATTCGGCAGGTTGATAAGGTCATCCTTGCTAAATTCTGGCTCGAACTCTTTCTCCAGTAACTTCGCATCCTTTGCTCCGACTCGAAAGGTAATTATGGTCCCTACGTTGCCAAAGACCGCTTCTCGAATTTCCTTATCCAATTGCGATATATATTGATTTGCCAACACAGCGTTTAAGAGATATTTTCTGGCCTCCGAGAGCAAGGTGGTTATTGTCTTGGACGAGCTGAAATTTTGGAACTCATCGACGTATAAGTAAAAATCGGACCTCTCTTCAGCCGGTTCATCCACCCGCTGCATAGCAGCCAACTGGAGCTTGGTAACGATTAACGAACCCAGAAGGGTCTGGTTTTCCTCACCCAGTGCTCCTTTTGATAGGTTTGAGATAAGTATTTTCTTGTCTTCTAGTATCTCTGAGAAGTCAAGCTTCTTGCCTGCCTGACCGATGATATTCCGGAGCAAGGGTGTGGTAAGGAATTTGCCTACCTTGTTAAGTACGGGACTGATTGCCTGGGTACGGAATGAGTTGTCGTAGTTTGAATACTCATTTTTCCAGAAATCCTTAACCTTAGGATCCTCTACCTTTTCTACCACCTTCTCTCGGTAGCGATCATCGTAGAGAAGTCTTGGTATACCAAGTAACGTGGAGCCGGGAAACTCCAGGAGAGCGTATATACTATTGCGAAGGATGTGTTCAAGCCGCGGTCCCCAGGAGTCGTGGAATAACCTTTTGAATACGCTCATCAGACCACTGGCAACCAGGTGACGTTCAGAAGAGTCAACGTTCTTGAACACGTTGAGCCCGATTGGATAATCGAGATCGGCCGGGTTGAAATACACTACATCATTGATCCTTTCCTTTGGAACATAATCCAGAAGCTCTTCTGCCAAGTCGCCATGAGGGTCGATAACTGCGACTCCTTCACCGTTTCTAATGTCCTGAACTGCCATCTGCTTCAGCAGAGTTGTTTTTCCCGTCCCCGTTTTGCCGACGACATAGGCGTGGTGTCGTCTATCTTCCCGTTTAATCCCGAACTTCTTCTCACCGCGGAAATTCGTCTTACCGATATAGTTTGTGTAAGTATTTTGAACCATAGACCTCCCCCTCCAGGCAGACGGGCCCGCCGGCTCAGTAGGGCGGGCTCGACCCCGCTGGTAGCCCAGTGGCCTGCTCTTCTGAGGTAGACGAGAGAGCGGGCCTGAAGGAGGAGATGCATGGTTCAAACCTAAGTGTTTCACGTGAAACACACTCCTTACAGTCAATCGAGTAACGAGTGGGTGGCTTCACCTTTGGGAGTCTTCCAGCAGCTACTTAATATAGCTTCCGGTTCTTCAATGGACCATTGATCGTAGGTAAACCAAAACATTGTAGTATTACCATTCCAGGGTCTGTTTCCTTCAATTAGTTGCCTTAGATTTCTAGCTCTAGTTTCGTTCTTACATACGGTCAATACACGGAATCCTTGATCGGCTGGAATTCCCTGATCCGTGAAACCCTGCTGCTGCCAGTATGCCCAATATTTCTTGTACCGACCTAACATCGTCTTCTCCCTTATAGTTCCCCTGTCCGCTTCCAGGTAGAAGTACTGTTTTAGGTCCTCCGGCAAGTAATGAAGTGAGAACAAACCATCAGGTTGTAACAAGGGCTTGTTTGAACGGGACTCTCTGGCGGTTATGTAATTTGGACGGTCTATTCTGGCTTCTATCTCTTTACCCTGGCGCCAGTTGGAAAGTTTGACGGCCTCTTTTTCATCCAACGCCAGCTTTAACACTGTGAAAAACTCCGAGACCTCCAAGTTGTGTGCTATAAACGGAAACTTTACCTCCGAGCGCTGTACCCAGTGGAGCTGGGCGATATCGTAGCCTTTTTCCGCCGCGAGAATTTCGGCTCCTTTTTGACCTAATGAGTAGATCAGGTGTCTCAAATCACCCCTTACCCGCAAAACTTTCTGGTCCGGGGGTCGTTCTAAGTACTTGTTAAGCCAGAGCTTCTGGAGTCTACGTTTAAGCTTTGTTCTGCTGCCGTCTATCAGGACATAAATCTGTTTGGATGACAAAAGCCTGTGTTTGTACACCAGGTCGATGATCCGAATATCCCTGGGCTGTATCTTGACGGATGGTGGTTCCTTGTAGGCTTCCTCGCCCGGCTTTGGCCTTTTTAGTTTTGGTCGGTGGTTTGTCATGGCTTTACCCTTTATAGCTAGGTTGTTTTGGTTCTAGTTTCTTGTTTAACTCCTCCTGTTCTTTTTGTATCTCCTCCGGGGATTTGCAATATGGCTTCATAATCCAGTCCGCCTGGGTTTCTAACTCCTTTGGTGTGGCTTCGAATGTTTCCATATCTAACGTGCGGATGAGACTGGTCTGGGTTCCTTCCTTCTTTGCGACGTAGGCTTGTCGGTGGTCGAGGTTGGTTAATTTGTTTAAATGGTCCTCCCAGCGTTCCGGAAGGTTAAGTCGGGTTTCGCCTTGCTCTCTCTCCCACTCAAGGTCATCTATATTTACGTCAAAGATTTCTTTTGCAAGTACTTCGCTGTCTTTACGAGAGGTCCGGAAGATAATCTGGCAGGTTGTATTGCCGAGGATGGAGGCTAGCAAATCCTCGTCAATTTGATCCAAGTTTTGATGGGAAAGCGTCAAATAAAGAGAATATTTCCTTGCTTCTGAAAGTACCTCTTGGAAGTTCTGGTTTCCTGCGCCGAAGTTCTGGAACTCATCGATTACCAGTCTGAATGAGCTCCTGTCTTCTTCCGGGATATCGGTGCGGGAAAGAGCGGCCTCCTGGATACCGTTGATGATGAGGCCACCGAGCAGGTAGACGTTTTCTTTTATTATACCCTTCGGGAGGGTGATTAGTAAAATCTTCCCTGAAGGAGAATCTAGTAAGTTCCGAAAGTTAATCGTCGAGTGCCGCTGGCAGACTACCCGCCGGATCAGCGGGTCGGCAAGAAACTTGTTGATTTTATTCAAAGTGGACTCGACCCATTCGGCTTGCGTATTGGGGGTAAGAGAACCAAACCTGTCCTGCCAGTACTCCTTTACTCCTTTGTTTTCTAAGTCTTTTACCAGTTCACGTCTGACTGCTTCGTCGGTCAAAAACCTCGGGATCTGGCACATTGTCAGGTTCTTCTCTGCCATCACCATACAGGAATTGCGGAGTATATCGGCCATGCGTTCACCCCAACTGTCCCGCCACAGCTTCTTTATAACCGAAAGCATATCCAGTACTTTCGGGTAAGGTTCTTCTCCCGGTTTAACTTCCAGCGGGTTGTAGCCAAAAGAGCCGCGGGTCGGATCCAGAATGACCAGCCGCTTTCTCCTCTCTTCTTTGGATAGGAGGTTAAGGGCTGCCTTTTCCAATTCCTTGTTTAAATCACCGTGTATATCGACGCAGCCGGCCGCTGAGCCGGGCTGACGAAGCCGCTGGATCAATAAATTATAAAGCTCCGACGATTTTCCAGTTCCTGAACCGCCGATTACATATATGTGCCCTTGATTGCGCTCGAATAGTTTCTCAGTGAAAAGCAGTCTTTTACCCAAAGTCAAATAGTCTCGGCCTAAAAAGCTCATACTTTCACCCCCTAGGGTGGAGATAATCACGCAGCCTGCGCCAGACGTCCGGGTGAAAACTTCGGACGTACTTGGCAAGTGGAATCCTCAACTTGCTGGTGATCCAGTGAGTAGTCCTGGAGATCCCGCCGAAGATCTCGGCCGCTCCGGCGGGATCGGTCCAGGCCACCATTTGGTAGTGGTTGGCCACAAAGGTGGTTAATTTATCCGCTAACAGGAGACCAAAGCTTACGGCTAGAACGCTCAAAAGAAGGATGAACTGAACTGCAGGTAACAGGTAGCGGCGAACCATACTAGTCCTCCTTTATCACAAGTCCGGAGGCGATCTCCCTGTATAGGTCAGGGAGCTGTCCGCTAAACACCGCACTGTGGAAGTTTTCTGTACCGGAAGCTATTTCTCTCAAGAGGTCGGCATCCGCGTCGTCCCCGATGGCTACAGTAACTAGTTTTACTCCTCTCGACTTGATCTTTTCCGACAGCTTGACTATTCCTCTCTCTTTTGGCCCTATCGTCGGTTTTCCGTCGGTAGAGAGGACGATCGTTTTGTTAGAGGACTTTCCCCTCCTAGACTTATCCTGGGTGGTCAACGCATGTCTCATCTCCGACTCCTCACTAACTCTTCTTATCTCCTGGAAGCTTAGTTTTAGCCCGGCATGCAGGGGAGTACCTCCCAGGGCTTCAAGGTTCTCCACCGCGGCCACTACCTTATTTCTCCTTGTGGTGGGAGTCTGGACGGTTCTGGCCCTCAACCCGCCAAAACGGACAATTCCGATTGCGCCGTTTGGGGGTAGCTCCTCGGTAAAATCGATTAGTGCCTGCTTGGCGTCGGACAGTTTTTCTCCACTCATGGATCCGGAAACGTCGGCCGCAAGCATGGCCAGTATATTCTTCATGAATAATCACTCCCCGTCATCGATCAAGTCAGGATTTTCGAACTCCTCTCGCAGTTCGTCCCCGTCATCGGTTTCGGCTATTACCTCCACCAGTCCGTCCTTATTTATCGCCAGACCCACCTCGATCTCTACCAGGTTTGATGCCCTGGGGTTGGAGATGGAAAGCTTGTAGCCCTCTTTAAGGATTCGGCACTCCTCCAAGTTATTGCTTGAGCCTTCCACGATAGTGATTTTCACCAAATCCGAGTCGTCCTCTTTCGGGTTAAACATCTCAGTACCGGTCGCCCGTAAAGGTTCGCCCGGCTCTATCAGTACCTCGTTGTAGTATTCTCCCGTTTGTGGGTCGTAGGCCTTTACCCCAAGTCCCCGAGAGACTACTTCCTTTATCTCACCGGCAAGCAGCGGTACCCTTACTCCGTTTTCGTCCCTGATGGTTCTGTCCGCCTTGGTTCCGGCCACCAGGGCTGCACCGCTTACCACGGCCAGGTCAGGGTCGATTCCGGTCTCCTGTTCCAAACCAACCAGCTTTGACACTTTTTCTCTAATTGGAACTATCCGGCTGGAGCCACCTACCATGACCAGTCGGTCCAGTTCGTCCTTTTCTATTCCTACTTCGTTCAGAAGCTCTTCGAGGATATCGACCGTCCGGGTGATCTCCTCATTGATCAAATCAGCGAACTCCCTTCTGGTAAGCTCTACTGAAACGACCTCCCCGTCGGCTTGCAGCATGTCCTTGGATCTATCCGCTTCGGAAAGCTCTTCTTTTAGGTCCTTGGCCCGCTCGAGCCACTCGGCCTCGACCCTCTTTTGGTCGGTGGGGTCGGTTCCGTGTTTTTGACGGAACTTCTCGACGAAAAACTCCTCCAGTATCTTGCGATCGAAGTCCCGGCCGCCAAGGGAGGTATCTCCCCTATTTCCCAGGATTTTCAAGTCGGGCCGGCCGTCCTTTTCGTTAGCCACCAGGACAGAGGTATCGAACGTGCCCCCACCAAGATCATAAACTAGTATTTTCTCTTCCCTATTTAGTGGGGTATCGAGCGCGTAAGCCAGTGAAGCGCTAGCGGGTTCCCGTAATATTCTCTCTACTTTGAAGCCGGCTTTCTCGGCTCCTTTCTTTAGGGTTTCCCTGCCGATCTGGTGGAACCAAGCGGGGATGGTCAGCACCGCCCGGTTCACCTCCTCACCTAGCCGCTCCTGTGCCTGGTCCTTGATCTCCTGGTAGAAAAGTTGTGCAAGCTTTACCGGGCCGAGCTTTCTGGAGTCGACGTTAAACTGGTTCCCATCCTGGTCCAGTTCCGGTTTGAACTGGAAAAGAACTTTGTCCGGTTCCACCTTCTCCATCCGCTTTGCCTGCTGGCCGAAGACCTTACCGTCCTTATCGAACCATATGGCTGTGGGGGTCTTCTTCCTTCCGGCCCTGTTCTTTAAAAGCTTCACTCTCCCGTCGGAGCCGACTACCGCCGCCTCCGAATTGGTCGTACCGAGATCGATCGCCACTATCTCTTCTGGTCTGCTCATTGGGACTCACCTCCACGATAGTCCCCAATTCTTACCTTCTGTGGTCGAATTAACTGGTCGTTCCTCCTGTAGCCGGTCCGCAATACTTCGAGGACCTTCCCGTCTTTTCTCTGGTTAAAGACTTCGGTCTTTTCCACTACTTCCTGCCGGGAGGGGTCGTAGTTGTTGCCTTCCGTATTTACCTCCACTACATCGAAGCTTCGCAGCGCGTCCAACAGTTTCCCCTCCAGGGCCTCCAAAAACATCTGGTTGCTACCCTTGTCTGTATCCTTAATCTGGGCGGAGACGTTGTCCCGTAATTTGATTAGCTCCTGGACTCCCGGCTCGATCTTTTCCTCAAAGACGAATTCTTCCCGTAAATTGCGGCTTTCCTCTCTTAGTCCTTCTACCAGGCTGGCCCGCTCTTCTAATAGTTGCTGAAGCTTGTCGTTCCCTTCCTTGAGGTCTGCCAGGCTGGACTCGATTTCGTTGATTCTATTAGCTAGACTTTCTAGGTGCTCGCCGGAAAGCAGCTCCTCCAGCTTTTTGATCACCGGGGTTAACCGATTTAGGATCCTCTCCCGCTCAGAGGAAGAGTCTTGTTCGTAGCTATTAAGCTCACGGCGCAGGTCTCTCATCAGCTCCAAAAGCTTCTCGTCGTTAGGTTGGGCCAGCAGTACCCCTTTCGCCTCCAGTTCCTCCACGTTCGAGACCAGCTCTTTTACTGAATCGAAGTCTGGTTTGTTTTCTTCTTTCATCAGTACTCACCTCGTAATCCGTTCAGTGGTTTTACTTCAACTGCCTGCAGTCTTCCTTTCCTTCGGTTGTATCCAATCCAATAAACGACCAAAGTGCCTCGGTTAACCGAATCAACTCCAACTAAGCTGCTCCAATGGAAAAACATGTCTTCCCCCCGTTTATATATGAATCCGAATTTTTTCTCCTCTAAAAACCGCTTTACCCGGCCGACGCCTACTTCGGCCACGCAGCCATCTTCACAGAAGTACAACGGGAGCCCTCTCTCCGAGCGGCCGACTCTGTGCATCAGTTGCTTGTGAGCTTTGCAGTGGACGGTAAGCTCGGGCTGGGTTAGCCCTGGCACTTTTGTGATGGAGACCTTTGAGTGAGCAGGTGTGATGTTTCTTTCTTTTGTCTTAGCTTTCATCAGCTTCACCTCCACTTGTTCTCTGTTCTTTGGTCTTATTGTGAAATCCGATTTTCGGCCCTGAGTTACACCCGGTAACTAGAGTTGAAGACTTGGTCTTACCAGATTGACATTAATCTTAGGAATGTTAAAATGTAGGTAGACGGCTCACATCGTTACCTTGCGTTAGATGCCGTTACCCAATATAAGGCGGGCAGAACTAGTGCCCGCCTTTTTTCTTTTTTTTCGTTTCAAGTTTGGTTTTATTTAGTTATGAACTGTATATCACCTCCATTGCGTGATTTGAGAAACTCCGCTGTTGATGTAAACCCTTGACTACTACCTTATTCTTCGGTGACATCATTATCAGCTAAACCTTTTTCTCTCAACATACTCAATCGGCCGCCTCCCCGCCTTAAGATTTGCCCTTCGTTGATATCGTCTACAACCTCAAGTGCCTTTTCAGACATTTCTTTGTAAGGAACCATAATCTTATAGCTTCGTTCTTCTTCTAATATTTCTTCCACTTTTTCTTTAGCAGACTCTTTTTTCTTGCCTGCGTCGAGATATTTCTCTATCAGAAGGGTTTTTCGTGCGTCTCGCAAAGAGAACAAACTTTGGTCTTTTGTCCCTGTCGTATTATGAGTCTCATCTTGTAACCATTCTTGAATATTACTAACATCGACCCCTGTTATCTCAGATAGCTCATCGGAGTTCATAAAACTTTTTTGCAGCATTTCTCTGATTAGTTCTTGATCATTCATGATAGCTTGAAAGTCATGTGCTTCCCTATAAAACGCCATTTCCTCTAATTCTTTTAATATCCCGGGCCTAGTTAAGTCCCTCATGACCTTCATTGATAGTTTCAAATACAGCGAATAATAAAGTGATGATATTTCACGTAGATAGCTCAAAATTTCCAGTAATAAATCGTCAGAGAACTCTTTTTCTACCATCTCTTTGATTACAAGCGGACCGGTTTCTTGTTCCTCTCCTGGTTCAAAGCCATAACACTGATGAATAGCCTTTTCCTGCAATACGATTCCGCCTTTGAAGGGATCGTCGAGATCAATCTCCATATGAGTCTTTTCGTAGATATCTCGCCAAAGTTCCAAGGGTTGTTTATCTTCTAAATTGTCTACCAAATCTTTTTTCTTAAATCCGTATGCATACATAGTAATGTCATCTAAGTTAAGTGCACCAATTTCAAGCACCCTCTCGAACTTCTCTCTATGTTGATATAAGATATTTGCTTTAGTCCACCCAATGAAATATAAGAGAGCTCTACCTCTTTCAGTATAGATATAATCTCGAAAATATTTGTAAATATTTCTAAGGGCGAAGACAGTCCTTCGATTAATCTTGCCCGCGTCAGTGTGCCTAAGATAACTCGCGATGTCATCATATTTGACCTCGTAGAGTTCTTTATCCAACATGAAGAACAAAGATTCACCAAGTTCAATAAAGTAGTAAGGAACATGATCTGCTAGCTCTGATATTTGTCCATTTAGTTTTTCGTAGATCCGCTCTTTCTTTTTACTGAGCATTTTTCTCACCTCTTTTTGATTTCGTAGTATTAGGTTAGGGCAAACGGCGCTGGTTAAACCAGAGCTTCTTTGGTCTTTTCTATTTACTCTCTGAAAGTGACCTTCTGAAAGGCATTTCGCGTTTACAAAAGACAGCTACCCCGGAATCCTGTTTAACCGGGTTTTCCCCCCCCCAGTTATACTTAAACGGTGAAAATCCGAGATGGAGCAAAAGAATTTTCCCATGAGGTTTGGGTTTTACTAATATAGTCTATGTGGTTAGTATAACTGGTTTAATTAGATTTAAATTTTGAACGCCCCTAAAAAATTTGGTGCGCTGGCTGATAGATCTTTTTATTCATGTCATTTATCGTTTCCCGCGCCGCACGGGACCCAGTTTTCTCCAAGAGGTCAAGCGAAGCGCAGACCGATTGGCCAAGAAACTGGTGCTCCCGTGCTACCCACTGCGTAAGGTGAGGCCAGCTTCCGCTGGCCGAAGTCAGCTAGTTTGAGCTAGCTGACTTGCTGGT
>JAGXLB010000190.1 GCA_018334915.1 Candidatus Bipolaricaulota bacterium | reverse complement strand
GAGGAAGATTTACGGCGGTTATAGCAGGCCGGGAAAGCGCGGATAAAATAATATTCCATAAACCGGTGTGACCTGGTGCTAAAATCAATTGGTAAGCGAGATTCGTCTCTTAACGTAAAGGCAGTTCCGATAAACTATCTTGCTCGCTGAATGATCCAAATAAAGCAACACGATATAGATTGGCATAAAACAACCTGACCAGACTCTGGGTATCCGATTGTTTCCGGCATAAACTATTCGAGGGGATAATAACTCTTTCAAAATGAAGAGAAATTTAAAAGTCAAATTCCCTTATCTTTTTTCCGAAGAAAGACTCGAGCTCATCAACCTGAACTTCTTCTTTCAGATACTTTATCTCGGACGCCTCGATATCTTCGTAATAGACTAATTGTTCCAGAAAAAGGCGAGCATTGAACTTTTCCCCGTACTTCTGACTGGCAATATCGATAATTTCCTTGATCGTGGTATATTCCCCCCGCAAACAGAAGTAGAGGTCCACGTAGTCTTTATATGACCCCCTGCGGCCTATAGTGTAGGCTTTCGTGGCGGCAATTTCCTTCGCTTCCAGCAGGGAAACTCCCTCGTAATTCTTCTGCTTACCCACTACAGGAAACGGGTATCTAAGAAATGTAACCTTCGTTTCGCCGACAAATAAGGTCAGTTCGTCGGGATTATTAACTGAAGGAGAGACCGAATGATCCGAGAAAACGTCTTCGACTTGCTCTAAAAAGTTATCGGGAATATATGACTCGGTAAACAAGTCAAAATCTTCGGAGATTCGGTGGCCAATTTGGAGTGCAAGGCCTGTTCCGCCGGCGATATAGAAATCTTCAAACTCGCTCAATTGCGGTAATAGTTGCTTGCCCTGTTTAGTTAACGCTTCTGGGTGCATGGTTGAACTCATCTATTTGAAAGATTATGGCTACCAGGGGCCTTACTCTATCGCGCATTTGCCCGGCCGGAATACTGGTTAACACCTTTCTTACTTCGTCCTTTCCGTAATAATCCCTTATCCACTTCCAGTGCTCGAGGTCGCCGTAATTAATGGCATTTACTATAATAAGGGTTTTATCCCTATCGGGATCTATTCGGGAAATATCGTGAGACCACAATAAGTTTTTGAAATCATCCGGGAATTTCATACTTAATTTTAACAAAATCGGCTGATAATAACAGCAAAATTGAAAACTCCCGCGCTTTCATTGAGGTCAAATTCGCCGTATGTGGGGTTGAATTTAGGGATTTCCTAACGACACTTCGGATTTAAAACAGTGCAGCATAATTTTTCCAAATACGGTTAACACTCCCGGATCAAAAGGCACTAAATTCCTAAAGGTTAAGGTTTACGACTTTTGTAGCAGAGCGGTTAAACGTGTATCCAATTTTATTTCGACAAACCCCCGTAAAAATTACGATGATAACTTAATTTTCAAAGAGGAGGAAAAACATGACGGAGACAGAAAATACAAGTAGGTCCAAGGTTGAAGGTATACCAAGAAATCCCCGAATTAATTATACGTTTGAAAAGGAAGAATTCGATTTTTTCTTTCAGTGGATTGCGGGCAGTCAGACTAACGGTGGATCAGAGGTAGGAGAAATATTATATGCCGCCGATCAGGTCAAAAAGGGCGGTGGGGACGAGGAGGCCTGGACGGCCGCCTGGGACGAACTCGCTCAGCGGGTCGAAGCCCGCGGGGATCGATCCCTGGAGGGAGGGCACGATGTCAGTGCCCGGGAGTCCTACCTGAGGGCCTACACTTACTATCGTGCGCCCCTGCTGTTTATAAGCCCACTGGACGAGATAGAGGAGTACAGAGCCCGTTACCGGAAGGCACGGACCTGTTTCCAGCAGGCGGCGAAGCTGTTTTCTCCTCCTCTGGACCGTGTGGAAATACCGTTTGAGGACGGATGCCTACCCGGCTACTTTGCAAAAGCGGGTTCGGGAGATAACCCTAGGAAGACTCTATTGATGTTTGGTGGTGGGGATACGTTCGCCGAAGACCTCTACGCTTACATAGTGCCGGCGGCAACCAAGCGCGGTTACAACGTGCTCTTTGTGGACTTGCCAGGACAGGGCTTGCTTCCTGCTGAAGGTATGCCAATGCGACCGGATTCCGAGGTCCCTTTTTCCTCAGTGGTCGATTATGCCCTGAGTCGTTCGGACGTTGATCCGGACCAGCTCGCAGCCTATGGCATCAGCGGTGGCGGTTATCTCTTACCCAGGGCACTTACCGTCGAGGACAGAGTTCAAGCCTGTGTCGCCTGTAGTTTAATTTTGGACATGACCATGGTCTGGAACGATGATTATGTTGACCTGCATAGAAAGGCCGAAAATTCGTTGATCTGGAAGGGTATAAAACGCTTTATGGCTCTGCGACACGCGCCTTACTTTACCATGGTCGATACCTACAACTGGCGCTGGGGCACGGACAATATTTTAGATACCGTTGAAGCGAGTCAGGAATACACCCTTGTCCGGCCGAACTTACCTGTCCTCTCCTGAACGTTTATTCCGAGCAGGAACTGGCCGAGTCTTCTGAATTCAAAAAGTTTGCGGAACGAAGCAAAGAAGAGATCGACCAGCCCGGTTCCAGGGTTGTCACCCTGCCGGGGGACGAAGGGGCCGACAGCCACGCTATAGGGACGAATCTCAGCTTGATGAGCCAGGTTGTATTTGATTGGTTTGATGAGATGCTGGACGGGTAAGCGGAGTTTTGTGGGAGAAGTCGGGGACCTCGTACCGGTTGGTTTGCTTACAGTATGAGACTCAGGTTTCTCTTCTCACTCTTTTGTTCTTTTTTCTCATTCAGGATCCCACGGACACTATCTCTTGCTTGATTCTTATACCCAGTTACTTATTAAAAAAACCTAAGCTTAGTTTATGGATATATTTCGTTTTTAGGC
Organism: Candidatus Bipolaricaulota bacterium; assembly: GCA_018334915.1. Classification (GTDB taxonomy): domain Bacteria; phylum Bipolaricaulota; class Bipolaricaulia; order M55B111; family M55B111; genus JAGXLP01. Next base: position 1,851 of record JAGXLB010000190.1, on the reverse strand, counting down.
TAACTTTCATCTACATTAAAGTTAGCCTATAAGCGTATATCACGTTTATTCTCTAACTTCCACTCCAAAATATTATTCTTTCCATCCGTAGGATTTTAATATGTCAAGCATATCTCCCCAACCTTCGTCTCGCGTTATCATATCTTTCCATTCTCCTTCCTGTATCGCTTTTCTAATACTGATATCTTCGAAATCTGTTACTTTTGTAAAAAAATCCTCTCCTCCGATTTCCAAATTTACGTTGTAAGATATTTTGCTATCAACATCTCTACCCAAAAATATATCACGTTCTCCCAGTCCATACCTTTCTAATAATCTTTCTTCGGAAGCTTTTCTTCTTGGTAATTGTACATGATAACATAAATTATTAACTTTTATACCATCTTTTGAGAAACCTAGGGTTAGTTCAGGAAATTTATCTAAGCTAAATTCATTCCATCTGTCTTTATATGATTTGTTTAATTTATCAATTAATGTTTTATCTTTTGGGAAAATCCTCAATAGATTGACTTTAGCATCAAGTCCCGGGTGAAGATCATTTACTTCCTCTTTAAGTGACTGCCACCTGCCAAAAGCCCTGTCTTCATTATTCTGAATATCCAATCGGACAAAACAATCTCTTGCGGTAGCTAAGCCTACGTTTTTAACACCAATAAAGAAATGAATAACTGGGTAACAAATTAACTTTTCTTTGCCGTTTTCACTATTTATCCTAGAAAACATCATGAACTTCTCATATCCCGTGTCATTTGTCAGTATGACGTTTGGCTGTTTAACGTATTCTAAGTACAAGTAGTATGAGCCAGACCCCCCAATTGCTATTAGGGTTGTTCCTACTGCTATCAATGGAGTTAAGTTATCTAAAGTGAAGCCCAACCCAAGTAATATTCCCGCAAGTCCAAACCATAAAAAGGCTCCGACTATTAAAGAAGTCCTCCTTCTCTTCGCTATAAATGAGAGTATATTTTTAAGCATCTCTGTAGATAGGCCTCTTTAAATTAACATAACAGAAACTCTTTGCCCTTCCCCTTATTATAAATTTACCGTTATGCATATCAATTAACTTGAGGTCAGTTATACCTTCAGAGAAACTATTCATAGCTGTAGCTAAAGGGGTGTGTATTGATGGTAGAAGTCGAAGGTAAGGCGGTAAAACCCTTTGAGGGTGTCAAAAAAGCTTTTCGGGAGAATTTCAAGAGGAGAAACGAGGTAGGAGCTGATTTCTGCGTATATTACGAGAACGAACCGGTGGTAGACATCTGGGGAGGATACAAAGACGAAGAGAAGGAAAATGAATGGGACCAGGATACCCTGGTTCCGGTATTTTCGACCACCAAGGCGGTCAGTGCCGCCTGTCTGGCCCTGCTTAACAGCAGGGGCCTCTTGGACTACGACGAGAAGGTCAGCACTTACTGGCCCGAATTCGGTCAAAACGGCAAGGAGGACGTTACCGTTAACCAACTTCTTCAGCACAGAGCGGGACTATCCGCGATAGATAGGAAATTGACGCCTGAAATTATCGCAAATCAAGAAAAACTCGACGAAATTCTTGCCGAACAGGAGCCGGGCTGGGAGCCGGGGACTCAGCAGGGATACCACGTCTGGACGATCGGCTGGTACATGAGTGCGTTGCTTTCCAGGGTGGATCCGGAAGGAAGGAGGCTGAGTGAGTTTGTTAGAGAGGAGATCAACGAAGAGGTCGACGCGGAGTTCTATATCGGAATAGATGACGATTTTGATATGGAAAGAATCGCTATGTTGATCCCCTTATCTAAACTTAAAGGAATGTTTGCGATGCCGTTGAAGTTCGTTAAAGAATTCTTCAAACCCTGGTCTTTAACCTTTAAATCG
>JAGXLB010000189.1 GCA_018334915.1 Candidatus Bipolaricaulota bacterium | reverse complement strand
ATAAAGATCACTTTCAGGACATAATCGATGCGGGGCTGGGCTTGACCGACAGGCAGCTTGCAGAAACTCTTGTAAACAAAGCACCTGAGAGACTGGAAGATTTGAAAGACTACGGAATTAATTTTAGACAAACGGAAGACGGCGAACTTTTCCATTTAAAGGGATGTTTTGCCAGCCGTTCTTACGCGATGGTCGCAAATAAAATGAAAAATGTAAAATGTGTTTTTTACCAAAAAGCAGTAAATTGCGGCTGTGATATCCTGGACCATACATGTGCCCTGGATATTGAAAAGAACGACGACGGAACTTTTTCTTTTCTGGCACAGAGATTTAACTCGGAATATCTCGAAATTAAGGCCAAATCCATTGTACTCGCTACCGGCGGCGGTTCCTCTATATACAAATACAACTTGAATCAGCCCGGTCAGGTCGGGGATGGCTACCACCTGGGCCTTAAACTCGGTGCAAAAACGATAAACATGGAGTTTATTCAGATGTAAGTCGTTAACACATGAGTAACGTTTCTTGTTTTTTACTCTCAACTTCCTCTTCTTGTTGTTCAATTTCAGCTGACCTAACCTTCTGTAATTTTTCTTCCGGTGTCAACCCATTGATACCAAAATGCATCCTGTATTTTCTAAACTTACGGAGATACTCCTTTAGGGCCATCTCCCTGTCCTTATGGGAATCGAAGTGAAACTTGTTGTGTAACTCATCGTCTATGGTTCGGAAGAACCGCTCTACTTTGCCGTTCGTCTGTGGCCTGGCTACCTTAGTCCGTTTGTGTTTGATATCCAGTTTCTCGCAGCGTCTCTCGAAGATATGTTTCTTCCTCCCGCTTTTAGTGTGGTAGGTATACTCCTTTCCGTTGTCGGAAAGAAGTGCCTCAAATTGGATATCGTATTTACGGTCGAACCACTTGGTTCCTCGTTCGAAGAAGTCAGCTGCAGTCTTGGCTCGCTTGTCCGGTAATACTTCAACGTAAGGTATCCTCGTACAATCATCGTTTAAAGCATGCTGGTACTTCTTCTTAGATGGATCCTCGCCTTCCACGTTTGGCAGTTTCTTTATGTCGATGTGTGCGAGTTCACCGGGCTCGTCTTTTTCGTAACGTTCGACCTCTTCGGTTTCTTCTTTTTCGTACTTTGCTCCCCGTCTGTATCTTTCAAATATGCAGCGTACACCGTACTCGCTTACAGGCTTACCCGTATTGGGATTGATAACCCCTTTACGCCTTAGGTAGACGCTTATTTTTAGGCTGCTCCAGCCGAGACGGTCCCTTATGGAGACCACGGTCCGTTCCAGCCACTTGGGCGGCTTCCTGGGAGAAGTTTTGGGTGCAGTTGATCTGTTGAGCAGACTCCTTGGATCCTCCCCCGATTGCTCGTATCTGTTTCGCCACTTATAGAGTGTCTTCTTCGAGATATCAAAGAACTCGCATAACTCTTTTACCGTGTCGAACTTACTATTTCCATCTTTTAGCTTGTAGTACTCTTCTAAGTACTTCAGTCTTGCTTTGATGATCATATCCTCGCTATACTTTGTCATTGGGTAACAACTCCTTTAGTTTGGGCTGTGGGGTTTAATTACCCCATAGCCTAACTGGGAGTTACCCATGGTTCAACGCATTACAAATAAGTGATAAATTTTTGTTTGAAGCATTGTTATTAAAATTATTTAAGGAGTGAAGATAATGTTAGAAATCAAATTGAAAAATTTAGGATTTAGGATGATGGTATGGACTTATAGAATAAGGGATTTCTTTAGTCCAGTCGGGAAAATTTTAGAAGAATTTAATATTAATGAAGGAGATACAGTTGTTGATTATGGATGTGGTCCTGGTAGATATCTTAAAAAATCTTCAAATTTAGTAGGAGAAAATGGAAAAGTTTATGCTGTAGATATTCATGAACTTGCTATTGAATATGTGAAAACAGAAATAAATCAAAATAATTTACAAAATGTTCATCCTATATTAGTTCAAAATAATGATATATCAATCGATGATAATATTGCAGATGTTATATATGCTTTAGATATGTTTCATCATATATCTAAACCAAAAATATTTTTTCAGAAATTATCCAGAATTATAAAAAAAGATGGAATATTATATATCGAAGATGGGCATCAATCTAGAGAAGATTCTATAAATAAAATTGAACAGTCTAGTTTGTGGAAAATTGGTGAGCAAAAACAAAATTATTTAATTTGTAAGCCAATTAAGTAAAGGTATCAACTTCAGATAACAGCACCTTAGCGACATCCCAGTTAGGGAGCATAAATGAAAGTAGGGCTGACTCATGTGAGATTGCAGTTTTGAGTAGAAATTTGGAGCATCATTGGGGACGCGCCTTAGCGCGTTCTGCACGTGGCGAAGCGCCACTGCACAGAACTCCGCCTTAACGACATGAACTCTTACTGAGCTAAAGCTCACCGAGGTAACGTCGTAAAGCCGCGCGCCGTTATACGCAATTCAAAAAATATTTTTTAACGGAGAATAAAGAATGGGGGTTGCGTAAAAATCTTGTACCACCCCCTGCGCTAAGAAATTGAGATAAAAGTCTCCGGTCCGGTAGAATCACTCCAGCCATAAGGAGTGATTAACCGATGGCTAAAAACAGTTATTCGCCGAACTTCAAATTCAAGGTCGTCCTCGAAGCATTGAAGGGTGATCGTAAAAACGTAGAAATAGCCAGAGCTTATGATATTCACCCAACGACACTTTCCAACTGGAAGTCGGAGTTCATGGATAAAGGACCGGAAGTGTTTGGCGATGATGAAACCGTCCAAGAGTACGAGAAAAAGATAAGTGATTTAGAACAGATGCTCGGGAAGAAGGAAGTCGAGATCGCCTTGATGCGGAACATCTATCAGGGCTTTTCAAGTTAAACCGGGATAAATTTGGTTGTTGTTTTGATCGGTGAATTTTCTGGGTATTTAATCACCTCCAACTGTTCTTTGAAATTTGGTTAATTTCCTCGCTCGTAGTAGGTTCTGTCCCGAAGCATGGCGTACATAACTCGGACCAGCTGCCTGGCCAGACACTTAATGGCATGCCAGTGGTTTTTCCCTTCATCTCTCTTTTTCTCGTAGTATTCTCTGGATTCCTCTCCGTGCTTTTTGCTGCAGCGGGCGATCTGCATTATAGCGTCTTTGGCATTTTTGTTGACCCGTTGAGTACTGCGATCACTTTTCCAACTCCCTGAAGAATGAGGTATGGGAGCTACACCGCAGTAAAGCGCCAAGGCATCTGCACTTTTGAACCTTTGAATCGATACGATCTCACCCAGGAACCTGCCGACCAGCAGGTCCCCGGCACCGGGAAGTGACAACAGGATCTGTGCGTCTTCCCACCCCTCCAGGAGCTCGGAGATCTTGGCCTTGATCCGTTTAGAGCTTTTTCTAAGATCGAGCAGAAGGTTTGCAAGGATCCCCGTCCTCAACCCGTAAACGTCGACCGCATACGGTTCCCGGCTTACGGTCTTGATTGCCTTTTGTATCGTTATTGCAGTATTTTTTCCGTACTGTCCGTTGGAAGCGTCTCTGATCAATTCGGTTAGTTTGTCCTCTTCAACTTCCTCCAAGTCCCCGGGAGTCGGATACTCGGAGAGAATCGCTAGGGCAGTGACGCTTGAGAGATTGGGAAACTCTTCCAGCTGAACTAACTCCGGCATGTATTCATCTAGAACGAAGATCAACTTGTTGGTGTAGCGGTTGATTTGCTTCTTTAAATCGGTCTGTGTCCGGGAAAGCTTTTTTAACCTCTGAGTTCTTGGCTTGAACCTGGGTAAGTTCTCCAGCTGGTCCTCTTTGCTTTTTAAGAAGTCGGCGATTACGTACGCATCGTAATTATCGGACTTCTTCTGTTGGCCAAGCATGTCCTTGTACCTTTTGACTCTCAGTGGAGTAAGAGAGACCAAATCAAAGCCCTCATCTCCAAGGTATTCGTCTAGCGGGCTAAGATAGCCGTCATGGCCCTCGGTCCCGACGGCCGGTGTCGTACCCTGCTGTTTGAACTCTTTGAGCTTGGACAGAAGCTTCTCGTAACCCTCGTGGTTGTTGGAAATCGAGATTGAACCCCTAGATTCGTCACCGTTTTTGCTTAACCAGACGGCCTCCATTTCCTCTTGGCCGACGTCTAACCCGACAAATTTGTCAACTTGACCTATTTGCTCCATTTGGAAACACCCCTTTTGAATCGGTTGTATTTGTCGGCATCCGCTTTCGCTATTCTATGAATAGCAATCATTGCAAACACCTATTAGCGAAAGGCGGTAGCCTGGCAGCGCGGAAGTTCCGCATAAGCGATACACTTACACGTGCCGCACTTTTTTGGACTCCATACGCTGCCAGACTGATTGTAAATAATTCACTAGGTCTATCATACAATTTTTTGGCAGAGAGCTGACCACTGAGGAGAAGGTGGAACTGGTGGACGAACATAAAGAAGAGCACGGGCTCAATAAGTGCTTGGAAGCAATTGATCTGCCAAAGTCCACCTATTACTACCGCAAAAACCAGATGGTCAGCTACACCGAAAAGTACAAACACCTGAGAAAACCAATGCACCAGATAGCAGAAGAGAACTCTGAATACGGATATCCAAGGATGACGCCCGAACTGAAAGAGAAAGGCTATGAGGTCGGAGAACGTGTCGTGAGAAAGTTGATGAAATTATTCGGTATCAGGTTAAAGAACAACATCAACAAGCCTCCCCCATCGGAGGCAAGAAAATTCATCGACTCCATGGGAGATGGATGCAACATAG
>JAGXLB010000188.1 GCA_018334915.1 Candidatus Bipolaricaulota bacterium | reverse complement strand
CTTTCTCGATAGCTGTTACTCCGGTGGTGCGACAAAATCGATAAAAGGATTTTCGCTCAAAGGACAGAGTGCTCCGGCACCCGGTACGGTTTTTCAGGACTTCGACTTTGAGCAAGCGGAAGGTAGGGTACTGTTTGCCGCATCACAGGAAAGTCAGACTTCTTACGAAGGAGAAGAGGGGGAGATAGAACACGGTCTCTTTACTTACTTCTTGCTTAAGGGTTTGTCAGGGAAAGCAGACCGTAACCGCGACGGTAAAATAACAGCTATCGAGCTAGAGGATTATATAGTGCCACATGTCAGCAGTTACGTAGATGAACACGATCTGCCGGAAAACACACCTAATGGAACGCGTCAGAAACCGCTCGTAAAAGGCAGAATAGCCGTACCCATAATGGAAAAAGGAAGAGCTAGGCTGGAAGGGACCATTAAATACGTACTGGAAAGTAGTAAGGCTTCGGAGGAAAAACACGTCATGATCGACCTGGGTTCGGAAGATGGGGTCAGGGAAGAGGATAAATTTCTGGTCTATTCGAACCAGAAGGGTGTCCAGCTTGCTGGAAGAAATCGGATAGTTCTCGAAGTGAATAAGGTGGAGGGCCCACACCTTTCCGTTTGTGAAGTCTTACGGGCAGAAAGTCCGGTGAAAAAGGGTTATAAAGTAAGGACTTTAGTAGATGATTCGAGTTTAACAGGTGGACGCGAGGAGTGAATGTAATTTGTTTATTGCAGTTTAAAGCTGGCTGCTGTTTCCTGATTTAGTTTCGCTTAGTTATGTTATGATGCAAAAATATCAAAGCAGAAAAAGGAGGGTAAAAATTGAAGAAATCTAACTACCGATCAAGATTACTTTCATTAATTACCTTACTAGTAGCGTTTTCAGTGTTTGCTTCTCTCACGGCAACCGGACAAGTAGGTAACGTCGCGATAAATGTTTCCGTAGTCGACGGAGCCGGGAAACCGGTACGGGATGCTCAGGTTTTTCTTGACAAGGCTTATATAGGCAATACTGACGGGGAAGGAAGTAAGGATATCGATAGCGTCGATCCCGGTAAACATCTTGTGGTGGTAAAAAAGCCGGAACTGGGCAGGACCTCGGCTAATATATATATTTCCAAAGGGGAGGGGTTGCAACTCAAGCTGAAGTTAGTCCCGAATAAATCGACTCCCTCGCCGGCTCAGTTTGGCTATAATCCCCGCAAACCGCTTGCGGGAAAGGAGTTAACGCTGCGAAGCTTTACCCCTATGTGGGTTGACAGTTCGGATTTGAATTATAAGTGGGATTTGAAAAATGATGGGTCCATAGATGAAGAAGGGATGAAAGTTTCGGTTAGTTTCCCCTCCTCTGATAACTATCTGGTTACTTTAATTGTAACCAGGAACGGAGAAGTAGTTGGAAAACAAACTAGGGAAATTAAAGTCAAGCCGATGAATATTTCGCCCAAAGCCTCTTTCTCCATCAAAGACGAAGAGATATCTGCAGACAAACCCCTGTCCTTTGATGCGAGCGATTCGAATGACAGGGACGGAAGAATTGAGGAATATCTCTGGAGGTTTGACTCTAAAACCCAAAAGAGAGGAGAAGTGATTCACCATAAATTCAATAAACCAGGCACCCACGAAGTTACTTTAATAGTTACGGATGATTTTGGAGAGACCGCAAAGGTTACTAAGCAAATTTCGGTATCGCCCCGGACCTATATTAGCAGGCTTTTTTACAAAGAAGGTCAAGGAATGGACTGGGTAACTTCGAATAAACTCTCCCGGAACGAACCCATGAAGCTTACAAATTCGGATAAGCAAAGGGAACTTAATCTCTTCTTCGAGCGTAGAGGAAACGAAATTACCGAAATTATTCAACAGTTGAAACCGACGTCGGATGGAATGATCGATGTAATAGGGCAAACCGTAATCAAACCTTCCAAAAATATAATCGAGCTGTGGGGTAAGGGCTATGTCCAGACTGGAATAGTAACTTATGACTTAGACAAAGGGGTTCGAAAAAAAGAGATCCAGGACTGGAACGGAAACACAAGGTATACAAGTACCAGTTCTGCCAAAGCCGATAAAAAACTAGATCAAACCCAACATTCATTTACGATTAACGTGGTATCAAGGGAGTCTCTCGAATCTATTGCACTGGATATTTTGGTTAACAAAGCATCGGAGCCTTTAATAGTAGCAACCACGGAACTATTTAATTATAGAAAGCTAAATGCCGTGAAAACATCACTTAAGAGCGGTATAAAGCCGGCAAGATATAACTTATCCCCTCATCTTATGGTTTATCCGCCGAAAGTTATTTACGAGACCGAAAGAGCTGGCTTTGAGTTTATTTCTTTTGATCCAGATGGACCTCTAGAAAAGTTCGTGGTAGACTGGGGCGACGGTAACAAAGAGGAAATAGAACAACCGATTTCCGGAAGAAACAAAGTCTACCACACTTATACAAAATATGGGGAGTACGATGTTACAGTTAAAGCATTTGACACAAGTAAAGAGGAGAATAACTTCAAAAAAGTAACATTTACAGTAAAGGTTAGAGAAAAAGAAAAGGAACGAGAGCCAAAAAAGGATGAGGAGGAGAAGCAGGAACCAGTCTATGGTTTGTATGCAGGAAGTTTGGATTTAACTTAATTGGGAAAAGTACATGTTTTACAGGGATTTTCCTCTTCGTTATATTGTAAGTATCTTCTGCCATAGAACATATAACTCTGGTTAGTTATAGAGGTTAGAATATTTAGGTAAGGTGAAAAAATCCATTATCCATTAGTTGTAACTTGGCTATCGTTAACAAGGAATAGACATTTCTGATCAAGATAAGAACGCCCCGCGCCGCTAAATAATTTTGGAAATTTGCGTTTCGAGTACAAGTAACAGCTTCTTTTCTAATCCTATTAGATAGATCCAACGGAAACGTTTGCCTGGAGCAATAAGCAATTAAACGCAGCTTGTGGAGGAATCTGGGAAATTTGAAACATAAAAGGTAAATCTGTGTAAGTTTATTGACGGCCATTTTCCGAGACGGGAGGTAAGCGGATTCCTTCCAGGCTGCTTAACTCCACCAGAAGATAAGTGTAATGTGCTTGTTATTTGAAATTTGAACTGCTCTTCCATTATAAAGAGAGTAACCGGGTAAGGGTAGTTTATTGATAAATTTCGACCAAACCCCTAAAAGCGATTGTCAAGGTGTTTAGTCTAACTTTCCGTCAATGATTAGAAATGACGAGAAAATTTTATTTATTTATCTTTCTGACGCTGCTCCTTACTTTTGCGGGTTTTTCGATAGAGTTGCTTGCAAGAGAAATAAATGCTCTTCTTGAGGCCGTCAAGCCTTTGAAAACGGAGAAATTGGAACCGTGGCACCTTTCCAAAGAAGAAGTATCAGTTCCAATAAACTGGGCAAGGGAAGACTGGCTCGAAAAGAATTACAATAATTGATTAACAATAAAAGTCAGAGAAAGCTACTCTAATACTCTAAAAGCTGCAATTTACCTGGAAGCTAAAGATGGGAGGTAGCGGGACGATTACTTCAGGGTTTTCTATGCTGCCAAAGGGATAGTAATGTTTCAGGAATTACAGGGTCAAGTCAAAATTGAAATTACTTATGTGGTGGGGCCTCACCAGGCGGTGGGTAAAGTGGTGAAATCGGAGTTTACAGGGGAAGTTGGTTATAAAGTAAAAAAGTAGAATGAAGTGTAGCGGCTTTCTGTAAACTACGGATGCGATTGACAAGACTAAAACATCGTAAATGAGAATTCAAGAGGTGTTTGGTTATGAACATCAAGGGAGGCAGAAAAAGTTGTTTGCTTCTTGTTGCTATTTTAACCGTGATGGCTGTTTTTTGGCCATCCTTTTTCCTTACTGTTTATGGGGCTGAAGGCCCGGAATTCGAGGTAAGGTTCAGCTTTGGAGAGATCGGAATTAATGCGGAAGTCTACGATAGTTCAACCGGTGAGAAAATTCCCAAAGATAAAGTCGAGTTTCAGGCTTCCCCCTCGAGTGCTGGTTCTGTTGACGATGTCGATAGGATAAAAATAAGTGCCCCTGGCTACCAACCCACCTACGTAAGTAGCTTCACTAAATTGTCAATAAACATGGGTTTCATTCAGCTGGTAGTTATCGAGGTGGGAAGAGTAGAGTTAGATCCGAAACAACCCCCGGAACTGACAATTTTTTCTTCTCCTTCGAATGCCTCAATTTACATTGACGGTAGCTACAAAGGAAAGACGCCAAAGAGGCGCTACGAACTTGATCCCGGGTCTCACAATATTAAATTAACTAAAGAAGGTTACTATAGCTGGAGTAAACGTGTATACGTCGATACCGGAGAGAAGGAAACCATTTCATCTAATGAAGCCCGGTTGGAGAAGAAGAATCAATCACCTTCGGCGGATTTTGAGTTTTATCCCCCGGATCCTTCGACCGAAGAAGAAGTGACGTTTCGGGACCAGTCAAGGGATCCTGACGGGAGAATCACGGACTATAAATGGACGTTTGGAGACGGGGCCAAAAGTTGGGGAGAAAGTGCGAAACACAGATATAATAGCGAGGGAAAGTACAGGGTTACACTGAAGGTAGCCGATAATAGCGGTGCTAGTGATTCCATCACGAAAACAATTGAGGTTGAAAGGGTAAATCAGCCCCCAACCGCTGATTTTGCTTTCTCACCTACAGATCCAAGTGTTTCTCAATTAATTCACTTTGAAAGCCAGGCAAGCGATCCCGATGGTTATATTGCTAAAATGGAATGGGATTTTGGGGATGGGGATACTTCCA
>JAGXLB010000187.1 GCA_018334915.1 Candidatus Bipolaricaulota bacterium | reverse complement strand
TTTGTGTTCGGGAAGATTTTCCTTCAATATGGATTCTAGTTTATCTCGGGGAAGGGCCTTATAGGTCCGGTTCAACCTGCTTCTTTCTATCGGTTTTCTTAGCAAGGACATTTTGCCACCTCCATTTTTTATATATCTTCGGAGTGCTCTCTCTCCATTCCCTCAAACAGCAGTCTTTAACCTTAATACGAGTATAGTATCAACCAGAGACTTTACCTATTTTCTCTATCTCGTCCGGATAAGGCCTGTCCCGACATTTCTAATATCTCGGGTACGTGTTCCTCCCAGCCCATCGGCATCAAGTGAAGGCCCTCACAAAATTCTCCGGTTTTATCAATGACCCGGGAACATATTTCTAAACTTTTCTTTACTGTATTTGAAGAACTTTCGAGTTCTTCGATTACTTCTGTCGGTACGTAAGCCCCGGCGATGTTTTCGTTCATAAACCTCGCCATGCCCGCGGACTTAAGAGGTAGTATCCCGACAAGAACTGGGACTTCTACACCAGCTTTTCGAAGCTTTTCCATAAAATCTTTAAATAAAGGAGGATCGTAGACTGCCTGGCTCTGAAAGAATTTTGCACCTAAATCAGCCTTCATCTTTGCCTTATGTACCTGGGGCTCCACTGGATCCGCTCCCGGGTTGACAGCAGCTCCCGGGAAGAGTTCTGTAGCACCTTCTAGTTCATTGCCCCCGATATCTTTACCCTGGTTTAGATCCCGTATTGCCGCCAGTAATTGTGGCGAGTCGAGATCGAATACCGGTTTGGCGTGAGGGTGGTCTCCAAGTGTTGTGTAATCCCCCGTCAGAGCCAGAACGTTTTTAATACCCAGCACGTTGGCACTTAGCAGATCGGACTGCAAGGCTATACGATTTCTGTCCCTGCAAGTGAGTTGATAGACGGTCTCGTGTCCCAATTTCTCAATTCGATGCGAGACAGCAAGTGAACCTACCCGCATGACGGAACTTTGCTGATCCGTGACGTTGAAAGCATTTACGAATTCAGCGATCTCATCGAGTTCTTCAAGGAGATCATCGATATCAGTCCCTTTTGGAGGACCGGCTTCACAGGTAATGACCGGCTCGCTTTCCAGTATTCTTTCCTGGAAGTTACTCACTTTCCTCCACCTCCTCGGCCTCGATCGCCCAGAAGAGTGAATGTCGCTGGTCCATCTCTGGTTCTTTCTCGTACTTTTCTCTCGGCTTAGGGTCGTTGTAGGTCGTCAATAGATCCAGGCGATCTATATCCTTTAGCCTATTGTAAATGAGGTCCCAGCCACAGGGGCGACCGGGTTCGACTTCACACTCACCCTCGTCGGAGCCGCCGCAGGCACCATTCAACAGACCTTTCGTACAAACTGTTAAAGGGCACAAACCACCCGTATATTCCAGAAGACACTCACCGCACCTCTCACAGGTCTCCTCCGATGGCCAGGCTCCGTGGAAATGACCCATTGAAACGGTATCATTGGCGGGATGAACCTGGTTATCCACTATCTTGCCAACTGCTTGAATACCAATTCCACAACAGGCACCCAGTATTGAATCTGCGCTCTCAATTTTATCCGATATTCGGGCAAGTCTAATCCCCACCAACCCTTTGTTACAGAGAAAATCAATTACTTTGGACCCGGTGACGGTCCAGCCCTCATGAGTTAGTTTCCGGGTAAGTTCCTCCACCTGTTCTTCTCCTCCGCTCCCTGAAGCCGCAGCACATCCGCCACAGCCGAGAACAAACAAACTTTCATCTTCACTCAGATATGAAGCTATTTCCTCCCACGGTTTTTGCTCTGAATATATCACGATTTACCTCCTCTTTTCGGAGGTACCGATTTGCCTAGTGAACCGCACAGGCCATACAGGGATCGAACGAACGAACAATTCTTGCCGCTTCCAGGGGATTATCCGGATCATCAATTTCCGTACCAATTAGCGCCTGCTCCATAGGTCCGGGGGTTCCCTGTTCGTCCCGGGGAGACGCGTTCCATGTAGTCGGTACCACAAGCTGGTAGTTGCTGATCCGGCTGTTCTCAATCTTTATCCAGTGTCCGAGCGTTCCGCGAGGAGCACTTGCGAGGCCAACTCCTTTACCTTCTTCGGGTACTTCGTAATTCGCACAGGAAGGTTCGCCGGGCTCCAACTTTTCCACCCAGCCCTCCATCATACTCACTATACACTTACATTCCACGGCTCGACAGAGGTGCCGACCCATCACCGAGTTAAGTTGATCCAGTTCTACCCCGGCTTCTTTCATTGCATTTCCCAGTTCACGTTCGACCAGGTCATTTCCCTTCAAATAATTAATTTTCATCCTGGCGGCCGGTCCGACTTCATGAGGCTTACCCTTATACCTTGGAGCCTTTACCCACGAGTACCCGCCTTCCTTGTTTACTGCGGGAGTGGTTTTCGTTTCTGTGGGGTGCCCTCTAGCCTCGTCACCGTACCATGAATGTTCGATTACCTCTGTTATTCGACTCAGGTCGACCTCCCGAACGGAGTTTCCATCTTCGGAAACCACTCCTCCTTTGAGACCCTTTGAAGTGCTGCTGTGAGACCCCCCGAACTCTTTAAGATAAAAGCCTCCGTATTCTATGAAGTTTGGAACCCCCTTTCCCATCTCAAAATAGTCGTCATAAGTTCTTGCGACCTCTATTACTCCAGGAATATATCTATCCTCGACAAATTCTTTTATCTCTTCCAGTCTTGAGGTAAACTTCGTTATAGAATCTATATCCGGTTTTCTGGTCGTGCCTCCCGCTACGGTCCCCATGTTGTGGGGCATTTTCCCCCCAAAAATTGATACCATCTGGTGGGCTTTTTTTCTTACATCCAGGGCCTCGAGATAATCTCCAGCCAGCGCGGCACTTATCCCGTTACCGAGTCTATAGTCCCCGGAATACTCCGGAGTAAAGGGGGCTCCATCCGATGATTTAAGGTAAGATTGCAGGTCGCGAATCTTAACGTCCTCCAGCTCCAGACCCTCCAGGTCGTGAGGATTAAGATAATCCAGGGCCGATAGGTGGTAGAAATGTAACACGTGTGAGTGGATAAAGTTGCCACCCAGCATCAAATTTCTTTCCAACCTTCCATTTGGTGGGATTTTTCTCTGGATTCCGAATGTATCGTCAAGGGCCTGGGCGGAAGCTATTGCATGTGCTGCAGGGCATACGCCGCAGACTCGCTGGGTAATTCTCTGAGCATCCCTGGGATCCCTTCCTCGAAGCATCTCCTCCAGTCCCCTGAATAAGGTCCCACTGCTTTGAGCGGATTTGACCAAACCCGAGTCAATATCCAGTTCAATTTTCAGGTGGCCTTCAATTCTCGTTATTGGATCGATGGATACCTGCTTCACTTTAACCTCCTGTACATTTCTTCGGCTTCCTCCATTCCGAATTTCTCGTAGAAGGGACTCATCAAATCGGGAAATCCGGGCTCGGTGCAGCCAATACAGGGATGGTTGTTCTTTATAGGCCAATTCAATCCCTCGTGCCATCCTCTGTCAGGACACGGACTGTTTGTATATGGACCCTTGCAACCGAGTTCTACCAGGCAACCTTCATCTCCAATATTCCGGGCGTATTTCCCCGTCGTAAAGTCCCCTCTACGGGGACAACTATCATGGACCAAGGTCCCGTAAACTTCTTTAAGCCTTCCCACGCTGTCCAGCTCGTCGTCCGAAGGTATTCCAGAAATAATAATTCGGGCAAGAGTGTCCACGAACCAGCTTGGCTCGGGCGGACAGCCGGGTACATTGACAGTGGGGGTGCTTATACCACGCTGGTTTAGCTGTTCGGAAACTGATATACAATCGGTAAGGTTCGGGTGTCCCGAAGAGATTCCTCCGTAAGAAGAGCAGGTACCAATATTTACAACTACAATTGAAGCCTGAGCCAGTCTCACGACCTGGTCAGCGAACGTTTCTTCTCCGACAGTACAAAACCTTCCTTCTTCCCCGGTTGGCACTGCCCCGTCAACCACCAGGACGAAGTTCTTTCCAGATTTTGTCCTCTCCAGTACTTCCAGAGCAAGCTCTCCGGTTCCACCCATAAGCGTTGCCATGAACTTCAATCCTAACGACTCTCCTGGAACGAGTTCATCCAGGAGCAGGTTCTTTAACTTCGGGTAGGGCGAGTTCATCAGAGAAATTGTACACCCGGTGCAGGCTGCGCCCTGAAGCCAGACCACAGGGTGAACTTCTGACTTTTTTGTCAAAGCGTACACCCCCTGAATAATACTTTCTCTATCTGAGTTCCTACCTATTAACAGGACCCGACTTAAAAGATTTATTTTTTACTTTCCGCTAACCGGGACCTATAAATAAACTGGATAGTAAACTACTTACATAGCAGGTCTAAAAAACACTGCAGGAGG
Organism: Candidatus Bipolaricaulota bacterium; assembly: GCA_018334915.1. Lineage (GTDB taxonomy): Bacteria > Bipolaricaulota > Bipolaricaulia > M55B111 > M55B111 > JAGXLP01. The sequence goes on along the minus strand of JAGXLB010000187.1, from coordinate 421 downwards.
TGTTCTTTAAGCAACTTGTCAGATGCAGGGGTAGAGAAAAAGTTAGTGATAAAAGAATACGTGCTTGAAGAAATGTGGTAACTAGGAAAAGAAAGTTTCGGGTTTCTTTGAAGTCTCTAGTTCATCCTCCATAAACCGGATTAATATTTTTGGTATTGCCCCCTTAAAATGTTATTAATTTCCAATGTAAATATCCGGTACCGATAAAGTTTACTGAAAACAATTATTACATATTTCGTTAGTTTATGTCAAATTCTCCATATCCGAGGAAATAAAAAAAGGCCACGGATAAACTTACCCGTGGCCAATCTACTTTATAAAAGTATGTAAGTTGCTTACTTAATCAACTAAGCGACTTCTACGTTCAGCGCTTTAGGTCCTTTTTCGCCTTCTTCGAGGTCAAACGTTACTTCCTGTCCTT